>NZ_JBHRWK010000043.1:0-15387 GCF_042647925.1 Amycolatopsis speibonae | reverse complement strand
GCGCCTGGCTCATCGGAACCCTACGCGCCACCACACGAACCAGCCCAGTCCGCCACCTCTCCCTCACCCCAGCCGCCTGACCAGAGAAAACCAACAGCATCATCTAACGTCCCGAAATCCACACAGTCGGTGTCATGGGCCCGGCTCCGCGTCGCGAACGAGCGACTGAAGGGTCCCTTCAGCCCCCGTCAAAACAATCAGGCGTGCTTGATTTTTCTGGCGAGGGGTGTCAGCCTGAGGGGGACGCGAGGAGGCGGGCATGGCTGACCTGGGCGTGATCCTTGGGGATCTCGCGGCGGAATCGCAGGCCATCGATGACGTGGTGGCGGATCTGCCCGCGTCGGACTGGGCACGGCGGACCCCGGCCGAAGGCTGGACGATCGCCCATCAGATCGCCCATCTGGCCTGGACCGACCGGAAGGCGCTGATCGCGGCGCGCGGTTCCGAGGCCGAATGGCAGGCCGAGATCGAAGGGCTCCTCGCGACCGGGGAGACCTACGTCGACGACGGCGCGGCCGAGGGCGCGAAGACGCCGCCCCGGCAGCTGCTGGCCGAATGGCGGGCCGGCCGCGCGGAACTCGCGAAGGCACTCGACGAGGTGCCCAGCGGACAGAAGATCCCCTGGTACGGCCCCCCGATGAGCGCCGCGTCCATGGTGACCGCGCGGCTCATGGAGACCTGGGCGCACGGCCAGGACATCTTCGACGCGCTCGGCGTCGCGCGCGAGAACTCGGCCAGGATCTGGCATATCGCCCGGTTCGGGACCCGCACCCGCGACTTCGCCTACAAGCTCAACGCGCTGGCCCCGCCCGCCGAGGAATTCCGCGTCGAGCTGGCCGCGCCGGACGGCACCACCTGGGCTTTCGGGCCCGAGGACGCCGGGCAGCGGCTCGCCGGGAGCGCGGTCGACTTCTGCCTCGTCATCACCCAGCGCCGTCATCCCGCCGACACCGACCTGGTCGCCACCGGCGCCGACGTCCAGGAATGGCTCGGGATCGCGCAGGCCTTCGCCGGTCCTCCCGGGGCGGGACGGCAGCCGGGGCAGTTCGCGTGACCGGCCCCGTCAGGATCGGCAACGCGTCCGGGTTCTACGGCGACCGGTTCTCCGCCGTCCACGAGATGCTCACCGGCGGCCCGCTCGACGTGCTGACCGGCGACTACCTGGCCGAGCTGACCATGCTCATCCTCGGCCGCGACCGGATGAAGGACCCGAACCGCGGTTACGCCAAGACGTTCCTCCGGCAGATGGAGGCGAACCTCGCGCTGGCCAAGGAAAAAGGCGTCAAGATCGTCGCCAACGCCGGTGGGCTCAACCCCGCCGGGCTCGCGGACGCGCTTCGCGAACTGGCCGCGAAACTCGGCGTCGACGTCGCCATCGCGCATGTCGAGGGCGACGATCTCCTCCAGCGTGCGGAAGAGCTCGGCTTCGGCAAGACGCTGACCGCCAACGCCTACCTCGGCGCATGGGGGATCACGGACTGCCTGAACGCGGGCGCCGACATCGTGGTGACCGGCCGCGTCACCGACGCGTCGGTGATCGTCGGACCCGCCGCCGCGCACTTCGGCTGGGCGCGCGACGACTACGACGCGCTTGCCGGAGCGGTCGCGGCCGGGCACGTGATCGAATGCGGCACGCAGGCCACCGGCGGCAACTACGCCTTCTTCACCGAGCACGAGATCGGCGTCCCCGGTTTCCCGATCGCCGAGATCTCCGCCGACGGCTCCAGCGTGATCACCAAACATCCCGGCACCGGCGGTATCGTGAACGCCGGAACCGTTACGGCACAACTGCTTTACGAGATCACCGGCGCTCGTTACGCCGGGCCGGACGTGACGACGCGGTTCGACACGCTGACGCTCACCGAGGACGGCCCGGACCGCGTCCGGATCAGCGGCGTCACCGGCGAACCCCCGCCGCCGACGCTCAAGGTCTGCCTGAACGGCCTCGGCGGCTTCCGCAACGAGACGACGTTCGTCCTCACCGGACTCGACATCGAAGCGAAAGCCGCGCTGGTCAAGGAACAACTCGAAGGCGCGCTCAAGGCCCGCCCGCCCGCCGACGTCCAGTGGACGCTGGCCCGCACCGACCGGCCCGACGCCGAAACCGAACAGCAGGCGAGCGCGTTGCTGCACGTCGCGGTGAAGGACGCCGATCCGGAGGTCGCCGGACGCGCGTTCAGCGGTGCGGCGATCGAACTCGCCTTGGCGAGCTACCCCGGCTTCCACGTCACCGCGCCACCCGCGGCGGCGTCGCCCTACGGCGTATACCGGGCCGCTTTCGTTGACGCGCAAGAGGTCCCGCACGTCGCCGTACTGCCGGACGGAACGCGTCGCGACATCGCGCCCGCCACCGAAACGCTGCCTCTGTCCGATGTGGACGATGGTCGACCGCCCGCCCCGTTCACGCGGGCCGAGGTCCGCCGGGCGCCGCTCGGCAAGGTGATCGGTGCCCGCAGCGGGGACAAGGGCGGCAACGCGAACGTCGGTGTCTGGGCGCGTTCGGACGAGGCGTGGCGCTGGCTCGCGCACCGGCTCACCGTCACCGAGTTCAAACTGCTGCTCCCGGAGACCGCGGACCTCGAAGTCCGGCGGCATCTCCTGCCGAACCTTTGGGCGCTCAACTTCGTCGTCGAAGGCATCCTCGGTGAGGGTGTCGCGTCGCAGGCGAGGTTCGACCCGCAGGCGAAGGCGCTCGGGGAATGGCTGCGCTCCCGCGAGATCGACATCCCGGAGGCTCTCCTGTGACCGACCCCTTCTCCACGCCGGAACGCGTCGAGCTGCGCAAGACCGTCCGGCGGTTCGCCGAAGCCGAGATCCTGCCGTATCTCGACGACTGGGAGCGCGAAGGCGAACTGCCTCGCGACCTGCACCGCAAAGCCGGGGAGCTCGGGCTGCTCGGCGTCGGCTTCCCCGAAGAGGTCGGCGGCGGAGGCGGCGACTACCTCGACGCCGTCGTCATCGCCGAAGAACTGCACTACGCGGGTGGTTCCGGCGGGCTCTTCGCCTCGCTGTTCACCTGCGGCATCGCCGTCCCGCACATCGCGGCGGCAGGCGATCCCGTGCAGATCGAACGCTGGGTCCGGCCGGCGCTGGAAGGCGCCAAGATCGGCTCGCTCGCGGTCACCGAGCCCGACGGTGGCTCCGATGTCGCCGGGATCCGCACCACGGCTGTCCGCGAGGGTGACGAGTACGTCATCAACGGTGCCAAGACCTTCATCACCTCGGGCTGCCGCGCCGACTTCGTGACCACTGTCGTCCGCACCGGGGAATCCGGCGCGCACGGGATCTCGCTGATCGTGGTCGAACGCGGAACGCCGGGCTTCACCGTCTCCCGCAAGCTGGAGAAGATGGGCTGGCTCTGCTCGGACACCGCCGAGCTGTCCTATGTGGACGTCCGGGTGCCCGCGGAGAACCTGATCGGCGCCGAGAACAGCGGGTTCGCGCAGGTCGCCACCCAATTCGTCACCGAGCGGGTCTCGCTGGCGGTGCAGGGTTACGCGCACGCCCAGCGAGCGCTCGACCTGACGCTCGACTGGTGCCGGCTGCGCGAGACGTTCGGCCGTCCGCTGATCTCCCGGCAGCTGGTACAGCACAAGCTCACCGAGATGACGCGGAAGATCGACGTCGCCCGCGCGTACACCCGGCAGGTCGCCCAGCGGCACGTCGCGGGCGAAGAGGTCATCGCCGAAGCCTGTTTCGCGAAGAACACCGCCGTCGAGACCGCCCAATGGGTGGTCAACGAGGCCGTGCAGCTGCACGGCGGACTCGGCTACATGCGGGAGTCCGAAGTGGAGCGTCACTACCGTGACGTGCGCATCCTCGGCATCGGCGGCGGGACCAACGAGATCCTCACCGGCTTGGCCGCGAAGCGATTGGGATACACCGCATGAGCACGATCAGGTCCACTGTGGACGAGCGGAGTGAAGACTTCGCGGCCAACCGCGAGTCCATGCTCGGCAAGCTGGCCGAGATCGACGGCGAGCACGCCAAGGCGATCGCGGGCGGCGGCGAGAAGTACGTCACCCGGCATCGCAAACGCGGCAAGCTGCTCGCCCGCGAGCGGATCGAACTCCTCCTCGACGAGGACTCGCCGTTCCTGGAGCTGTCGCCGCTGGCGGCCTGGGGTTCGGACTATCAGGTCGGCGCCAGCGTGATCACCGGGATCGGCGTCGTCGAAGGCGTCGAGTGCATGATCTCGGCGAGCGACCCCACGGTCAAAGGCGGCGCCAGCAACCCGTGGACGGCCAAGAAGAGCTACCGCGCCGCGGACATCGCCGCGCAGAACCGACTGCCGGTGATCAACCTCGTCGAATCCGGCGGCGCGGATCTGCCGACGCAGAAGGAGATCTTCATCCCCGGCGGCCGGATCTTCCGCGACATCACGCGGTCTTCGGCGGCGAAGGTGCCCACGATCGCGCTGGTGTTCGGCAACTCGACCGCGGGCGGCGCGTACCTGCCCGGCATGTCGGACTACGTCGTGATGGTCAAGGAACGCGCGAAGGTGTTCCTCGGCGGGCCGCCGCTGGTCAAGATGGCCACCGGTGAGGAGTCCGACGACGAATCGCTCGGCGGCGCCGAAATGCACGCCCGCACCTCGGGCCTCGCCGACTACCTCGCGGCGGACGAAGAGGACGCGATCCGGCTCGGCCGCGGCATCGTCAAACGGCTCAACTGGACCAAGCAGGGGCCGACGCCGAAGCCGGATTACGCCGAGCCGCTGTACTCCGCCGAAGACCTGCTCGGCATCGTGCCCACCGATCTCAAGGTGCCGTTCGACCCGCGCGAGGTGATCGCCAGGGTCGCCGACGGTTCGGACTTCGACGAGTTCAAACCCTTGTACGGCAGCAGCCTCGCCACCGGCTGGGCGAACATCCACGGCTACCCGGTCGGCATCCTCGCCAACGCGCAGGGCGTGCTCTTCGGCGAGGAATCGCAGAAGGCGGCGCAGTTCATCCAGCTGGCCAACCAGATCGACACGCCGCTGGTCTTCCTGCACAACACCACCGGCTACATGGTCGGCAAGGAGTACGAGCAGAGCGGCATCATCAAGCACGGCGCGATGATGATCAACGCCGTGTCGAACTCGAAGGTGCCGCATCTGTCGGTGCTGATGGGCGCTTCGTACGGCGCCGGGCACTACGGCATGTGCGGTCGCGCCTACGATCCGCGGTTCCTGTTCGCCTGGCCCAGCGCGAAATCCGCGGTCATGGGGCCGCAGCAGCTGGCGGGTGTGCTGTCCATCGTGGCCCGTGCCGCCGCCGCGTCGCGAGGGCAGGACTACAACGAAGAGCACGACGCCGCCATGCGCGCCATGGTGGAGGGGCAGATCGAGCTGGAGTCGATGCCGATGTTCCTCTCCGGGATGCTTTACGACGACGGGATCATCGATCCCCGCGACACCCGCACGGTGCTCGGGCTCAGCCTGTCCGTGATCCACAATGGACCAGTGAAGGGCGCCGAGGGCTTCGGCGTCTTCAGGATGTGAGCGGCATGATCGAGAAACTTATGGTCGCCAACCGCGGCGAGATCGCCCGCCGCGTGTTCCGCACCTGCCGCGACGCCGGGATCGGCACGGTCGCGGTGTTCTCCGACGCGGACGCCGACGCGCCGCACACCGCCGAGGCGGACGTCGCCGTCCGGCTGCCGGGCAACGCGCCGTCGGACACCTACCTGCGGGCCGAACTACTGATCAAGGCGGCGGTCGAGACCGGCGCCGACGCGATCCACCCCGGTTACGGCTTCCTGTCCGAGAACGCCGCGTTCGCGCGCGCCGTGATCGACGCCGGGCTCACCTGGGTCGGGCCGCCGCCGGAAGCCATCGAAAGCATGGGCTCGAAGGTCGAGTCCAAGCGGATGATGGCCGACGCCGGTGTCCCGATCCTGTCCGAATTGGACCCGGCCGCGGTCACCGAAGCCGACCTTCCCTTGCTGGTCAAGGCTTCCGCCGGTGGCGGTGGACGCGGCATGCGCGTCGTGCGCTCGCTCGGCGAACTCGCCGAGGCCGTCGAAGGCGCGAGTGCGGAGGCCGCGTCGGCCTTCGGCGACCCGACCGTGTTCTGCGAGCGGTACCTGGAGACCGGACGGCATATCGAGGTCCAGGTGCTCGCCGACACCCACGGCACGGTGTGGGCGGTGGGGGAGCGGGAATGCTCGATCCAGCGCCGCCACCAGAAGGTCGTCGAGGAGGCGCCGTCGCCCTTCGTCGACGAAACCATGCGGGAAGCGTTGTTCGACGCCGCCCGCAAGGCCGCGCAGGCGATCGATTACGTCGGCGCCGGAACGGTCGAGTTCCTCGCCGGTTCGGACGGGCGGTTCTACTTCCTGGAGATGAACACCCGGCTCCAGGTCGAGCACCCCGTCACCGAGGCCACGACAGGCCTCGACCTCGTGTCGCTGCAACTCCGGATCGCCGAGGGCGAGCACCTGCCGATCGACGAGCCGGAGACACGGGGCCACGCGATCGAGGTCCGGCTCTACGCCGAAGACCCGGCCGCGGGCTGGCAGCCGCAGAGCGGCACCTTGCACCGTTTCGAACTTCCCGCCGCGAAGCGGGAATTCGAAGTGGGCCCGGGTGCCCGCCTCGACTCCGGTTTCGTCAGCGGCCAGACCGTCGGTGTGCACTACGACCCGATGCTCGCCAAGGTCATCGCCTTCGCCCCGGACCGCCGGAGCGCGGCGCGGGCCTTGGCCGGAGCGCTGGCCGGCGCGGAGATCCACGGCGTGGTGACCAACCGCGACCTGCTGGTGAACGTGCTGCGTCACGAGGCCTTCCTCGCAGGCGAGACCGATACGGCGTTCTTCGACCGGCACGGGCTCGAAACCCTGGCGAAGCCATTGGCCACTGTGGACACTGTACGGATTTCCGCGCTGGCCGCCGCTCTGGCGGGCGCCGCGGTGAACCGTACGGGCGCTCAGGTGCAGGGACGACTGCCGAGCGGCTGGCGAAATGTGCGCTCGCAAGGGCAGCGCAAACGTTTTCGTCAGGGCGAAGAAGAGATCGAGGTCGTCTACACGCTCACCCGTGACGGCCTGCGCGCCGACGGTTTCGAGGGCGTCGAGCTGGTTTCGGCCGAAAGCGGCAGCGTGGTCCTGGAGGTTTCCGGGGTGCGGCGGAAGTTCGCCGTCGCCCGGTACGGCGACGCCGTGTACGTCGACTCGCCGGAAGGCACCGTCGAACTGAACGTGGTGCCGCGGTACACCGATCCCGACGCGGCGCTCGCCGCCGGTTCGCTCGTGGCGCCGATGCCGGGCACGGTCGTCCGGCTCGCGGTCGAAGCCGGTGACACCGTCAAGGCAGGCGATCCGTTGCTGTGGCTGGAAGCGATGAAGATGGAACACCGGATCGCGGCGCCCGCCGACGGCGTCGTGACCGAACTCCCGGTGGTGGTCGGACAACAGGTCGAAGTGGGCACGATCCTCGCGGTGGTAGGAGACGACGAATGAACGCGATGAACTTCACCGAGCCCGAGGAGCGCGCCGCGCTGCGGGCCGCGGTCGCCGAACTCGGCAAGAAGTACGGGCACGAGTACTACTCCAAGCAGGCCCGCGCCGGGCTCAAGACCGAAGAACTGTGGGCCGAGGCCGGACGGCTGGGCTATCTCGGCGTGAACCTGCCCGAGGAGTACGGCGGCGGGGGAGCGGGGATCGCGGATCTCGCCGCGGTGCTCGAAGAACTCGCCGCGGCGGGCTGTCCGCTGCTGCTCATGGTCGTCTCGCCGGCGATCTGCGGCACGGTCATCTCACGGTTCGGCACCGACGAGCAGAAGAAGCGCTGGCTGCCCGGCATCGCCGACGGCAGCAGGCGGATGGTCTTCGCGATCACCGAACCGGACGCCGGGTCGAACTCGCACAAGATCACCACCACCGCGAAACGCGACGGCGGTGACTGGGTCCTCAGTGGACGGAAGGTCTACATCTCCGGTGTCGACGAGGCGGACGCGGTCCTGGTCGTCGGCCGTACCGAGGACTCCAAGACCGGCAAGCTCAAGCCCGCGCTGTTCATCGTCCCGACCGACGCGCCCGGCTTCGAGTACAAGCAGATCGACATGGACATCGTCTCGCCGGAGAAGCAGTTCGGCCTGTTCCTCGACGACGTCCACCTGCCCGCCGACGCGCTGGTCGGCGAGGAGGACGCGGCGATCGCGCAGCTGTTCGCCGGGCTCAACCCCGAACGCATCATGGGCGCGTCGTTCTCGCTCGGCATCGCGCGGTACGCGCTGGGCAAGGCCGTGGCCTACGCCAACGAGCGCAAGGTGTGGGGCGCGCCGATCGGCACCCACCAGGGGCTCGCGCATCCGCTGGCCGAGATCAAGATCGAGCTGGAACTGGCCAAGCTCATGACGCAGAAGGCGGCGTCGCTCTACGACTCCGGCGACGATTTCGGCGCGGGCGAGTCGGCGAACATGGCGAAGTACGCCGCCGCCGAGGTCGCCATCCGGGCTGTCGACCAGGCCGTGCAGACCCACGGCGGTAACGGCCTGGCCAGCGAATACGGGCTGGGCACGCTGGTCGCGGCCGTCCGGCTGGGCCGGATCGCGCCGGTGAGCCGCGAGATGGTGCTCAACTTCGTCGGCCAGCACAGCCTCGGCCTGCCCCGGTCCTACTGAGAGGCGAGTCCATGAGCACGCTCCACGGCAAGACGATCATCATCTCCGGCGGCAGCCGCGGAATCGGCGAGGCCATCGCGGTCCGCGCCGCCCGCGACGGGGCGAACATCGCCCTGCTGGCCAAAACCGCCGAACCGCATCCGAAACTGCCGGGAACGGTCCACACCGCGGCCAAGGCGATCGAGGACGCCGGCGGGCAGGCGCTGCCGATCGTCGGCGACGTCCGCGACGACACGTCGGTCGAGGCCGCGATCGCGCGGACCGCCGAGCAGTTCGGCGGTATCGACATCGTGCTCAACAACGCCAGCGCGATCGACCTGACGCCGACCGAAGCGGTCAGCATGAAGCGTTACGACCTGATGCAGGACATCAACGCGCGCGGGTCGTTCCTGCTGTCGAAACTCGCCATCCCGTACCTGAAACTGGCGGACAACGCGCACATCCTGACGCTGTCGCCGCCGATCAGCCTCGACGAGAAGTGGTTCCAGGCCGGGCATCTCGCGTACAGCATCGCGAAGTACTCGATGAGCCTGGTGACCGTCGGGCTCGCCGCGGAACTGCGGCAGTACGGGATCGCGGCGAACTCGCTGTGGCCGCGCACCACGATCGACACCGCCGCCATCCGCAACGTCGTCGGCGCCGAACTCGCGGCGAAGTCGAGGACACCGGAGATCATGGCGGACGCGGCGCACGCGATCCTCACCAAACCGAGCACCGAGACGTCGGGGAATTTCTACCTCGACGACGAGGTGCTGGCCGCCGAGGGTGTCACGGACTTCGCGAAGTACCGCGTCGGCGGGCGGGAGGAAGACCTGCAGCTCGATTTCTGGGTCGAAGGTCGTACTCCAGAATCAAGGCCATGATCCGCGAACCGCAACAGGAGCGCAGCCGCACGACTCGGCGGCGGCTGGTCGAGGCCGCCGTCGAGACGATCGGGCAGCTGGGCTGGAACGGGACGACGGTCGCGGTGATCGCCGAACGCGCCGGGGTCTCGCGCGGTGCCGCCCAGCACCACTTCCCGACCAGGGAGGACCTGGTCGCGGCCGCGGTCGAGCACGTCGGCGAGATCCAGATCGTGGAGCTGCGCGCCCGCGCGGCGGAACTGCCGTCGGGCCGGTCGCGGATCGAACGGGCGGTCGACATGGTGCTCAACCTCTACAGCGGGCCGATGTTCCGTGCCGCGCTCCACCTGTGGGTCGCCGCGTCGACCGACGAAGGGCTGCGCGCCACCCTGGTGCCGCTGGAGGCGCGGGTCGGGCGGGAAGCACACCGGGTGACCGTCGAACTCCTCGGCGTCGACGAGTCCCACGAGGGTGTCCGGGAGCTGGTCCAGGCCACTCTCGATCTTGCCCGCGGCCTTGGCCTGGCGAATCTGCTGACCGACGACACGAAGCGCCGCAAGCAGATCGTGGCCCAGTGGGCCAGGGTCCTGGAGCCCACCCTGGTGCTGGCAAAAAGCAAGAAGATCGAACGGAACGTAGAGAATCCCGGGAACGTCTGAGATCTTGTTAACACTGATGGAGCAGCGACCGATAACACGGTGTAAGTGCTGCTGAATCAGGTGGCCGATCGAAAGAGGTGCGTCCCGGTGTCCGGTTCAGAGGTCGAGCTGTCCCATCGAGCCATGGCGATGCTGCGAGCGGTCGCGGCCCGCCGAGCCCAGATGTCGTGCAGCTGCGAGCCGGACCTCTTCATCGACGGGTTCGCCTGTTGTGACCAGATGACCGCGCACGCCCTCGCCCACGGCGGCTACATCCGCCCCGCCGAGTCCACCGGGCTCTCCGCGGTCACCGGCCGGGTGCCCGCCGAGCTGACCGAAGCCGGCGAAGCCGCGATCGCGGTCACCGCAGCGGCCTGACCTTTCGCCGCACCGTCTGTCCGCTGTGGACGACGGCCGTTTACAACCGCCTCCCGCGTTCCTAGGATCCACCCCGGGTTGAGGCCGCCGCGTCGATCGGCGGACCGGGGTTTGGGAGGTGCCGATGGCACGGACGGCTCGCCGCGAGGCCGGTGGGGACGCCCTGAGCGAATTGATGCGGGCCGCCGGTGCGGCGCCCCGTCGCCGGGGACCACCCGGGCCGAAGCACCGGGCGCCGATCGCCGTCCTTCCCGGCAAGGGCAGGTTCCGGCGGATTTCGGCGCTCTCGGCGGGTGGCGTCATCGTCGGCGGACTGCTGGCCGTGCTGCTCACCCCGGCCGACTCGGCCGAAGTCATCCCGGGGACGCCGCTCCCGCCGCCGTCGCTGACCATCGCCCCGCAGGCGATCGAGGTCCCGGACGACGCGGTGCCCCCACCCGTCCCGTCGGGGCCGTCGGGCGGCAGTGTCGCGCCCCCGCCGCCGATGACCGCGTCGATGCACGGCTCGGAGACGCCGTCCCCCACTCCGACGCCCGCTCCCGAGGAGCGGCAGGATCCGCGCGCCGGCCACCACGACCACGATTGGTACTACGACTGGTACTACGGCGGCGGATATCCCGGTGGGTATCGGGGCGGCGGTCGTCAGCCGCACTGGGGCGGATAGCGCCGATCGGGTGATCGGCGGTATCGCTCGCCGTCGAACGATAATTACGATTCTCGCCGGATTTCGTCCTTTCGTGTCTGGTGTCATTTTTCCTGTGTCCCGGCTTCGGCCGGTTACCTACGATAGTTCGCACTCTCTCCCTTTCCCTCCCGGAGCACAGCTAGGGGCTGAACAGGAAAATGAGTGCGGACCGACATTCTCCCGCGGTGCAGCTCGCCCGGAGAATGCTGATCAACCGCGAGACGGGGAATCCGTCCCGCCAGCAGCCGGTGACGCTGCTGCTCGGACCGGTGGGTTCGGGGAAGACCACGGCCTTGGAAGCGATCCGTCGCGACCTGGGCTGGGGTGTCGTGCACGCCGGATTCGATTTCGGGCAGGGCGGCAGAGCGGGCACGATCGACGTGCTCACGAAACTGGCCTACGGACTGTCGAGTAAATGGCGAAATCGGCCGAAACCGCAGTTCGTGCGTTTCACCATCGCGTTGATCGCAGTCCAGGCGGAGCTGTCCGGAAGAAATCGTGACGAAGACCTGGGACAACTGAAGTCCTTGATCGGCAGTTTCCACGGAATCATCTGGACGCCGGCGCTGGACAAAGCGCTCGACACGCTGACCGAGACGGCGAAGGCGACAGGTCTCGTCGAACCCCCGTACGCGGATTTGTTCCGCCAGACGTTCCCGCATCTGGTCCGCAACATCCGGCCGAGGCTCGGCAAGGCACTGCGGTCGCTGGCCGACTTCCCCAACGCCGAGGGCAGATCCCCGTTCGACGCGCTGCTCGAACTCAACCGGCTCGCGCACGGCAGCGCCCGTGACGCGAAGGCCGTCACCGAATGGCTGATGGCGGCGTTCCTCGGCGATGTCCGGGAGAACCATCCGCGGCTGGCCAAACCGGAGGAGAAGAGCCCCTGCGCCTGCGACATATCGCAGCAGCGCAGGCACTGGCACAACTGGGTGATCGTCCTCGACGATGTGGACCATGCGGGCGGGACCGAGTTCCTCGCCGACCTCGTCGCCGCGCGGGAACGGTACGCCGTGCAGCATCCGAACGACCGCGACGCGCACGACGCGCTGCTGGTCATCGCGACCAGCGGGCGATGGCACGAGGACTGGGGACCCGCCTGGCTGGCGCCGTGGAAACCCGTGTCCGGCGCCCCGCCGACCGGCCGGCCGATGGCGGACTGCGATGAGGCCTCGTACGAAGACTGGGCGAATCCGGCCTACGGCACGCTCGATTCGCCCTACTACCCCGTCCGGATCTCGCCCCAGCCGAGCGGGCGGATCGCGCGAGTCCTCGATTCCGGAGTGGGTACCCCGCAGGTCACGCTCGCGCACCGGGCGACCGGCGGGTTGCCGTCGGCGGTCGCGCAGCTCGCGATGCGGTTGCGGACAAGCCTCGTGCGCGAGGGTGACCGCGATCTGCTCACCACCGATCCCGGTGGTGAGCAGGATCCCTGCTACCGAAGGCTGGCCGAGCTCGGGTTGACCGAGCACCTCGACGACGTCCACCTCGACGACTTCGTGACCGCTGCCCCGTTCGCGACCGCGCCCTGGCTGATCCCGGACGCCGCGCAGAGCCGGATCGACCAGCCGCACGTCGGGCGGATCCTGACCGAGCTGCGCACCTCGTTGTGGGTGACGGCGAAGAACTCGGCGGGCACGACCGAGGACCAGGCGGCCCTGCATCCGTGGATCGCCGCGAACCTGGTGTCCGCGCTGGCCCGGCGCGGCGACGGGGACGGGCCGACCTACACCGACCAGTTCAAGGCCCTGCGCGACGACCCGGACACCGCGCAGGACCCGGTGCGCCTGGCCTACTGCAACCTCGCGCTGGGCGACATCGGCGAGGTGGTCTCCTTCTTCGAGCGGGAGTTCAACCGGATCCCGCACGCGGAGTGGGTCGCGAAACTCGAGCTGGTGCTGAACGCGCCGGACGATCTGCCACCCGAGCGGGACCACGCGGAGCTGTACGACGAACTGGTGAACCTGGACAACGCGCGCCGTCCCGCCGACCGCTCCGAGATCCGGAACAACGTCGCCCGGCTCGTCGCGGCGGGCTGGCTGACCGCCAACCCCTTCGCGGTCCGCGGCCCGGTCCAGCACCAGGTGATCGCGAACGCCTTCGCCGCGCTGGCCACCACCTCGCACCAGCCCGACGTCGGCGCGCTCGTGTCGGCCAAAGAACTCGCCCGTCGCGGCGAATTCCCCTGAACCTGAACGGAACCTCGTCATGTCCTGGCTCGATGCGTTGAGAACCCGTATGTCCGAGGCCCGTGAACACGCGGCGACGGGCCCGCCGGTGCGGCCCCGCGGCTGGGCGCGCCGTCATCGGGCGCTGCTGATCGCGGTCGTGGTCCTGCTGGCCGGTGCCGCCCTGGTGGGGCTCAGACCGTGGGAGTCCTGCGGGGCCGGCCTGCACTCGGTGAGCGCGAACAAGGAGTCGGTCGGCTCGTCGTATGTCTGTGTCGGGTTGAACCTCGACTCCGGTCCGGTGCGGGACGACGATCCGCTCGACCCGCTGGAGAAGCTCGTCAAGGCCCGCAACGAAAAGGCGGGCGCCGACTTCAAGACCATCGTGGTGCTGGAGAACCTGGCCCCCGATCCGAAGGTCGACAGCCAGCCGTTCCTGTTCGTGCAGCGTGAGGTGCAGGGGGCGATCACCGGCGCCTGGCCGAAGAACGGGCCCCCGGGGATCAAACTGCTGCTGGCGAACTACGGGAGCAACGCCGACCACTGGCGCGTCGTCGCCGACGAGATCATCGCCGCGGCCGCCGCCCAGCGCATCGCGGCGGTCACCGATGTCGGCACCAGCTCGGAGAACAGCCGGGCTTTGGTGGCCGAGCTGTCCCGGCACGGCATCGCCACGATCGGCGCGACCGTCACCGCGGACAACATGAACACCGATCCGAAGGGCGCGCGGATCGAGAACTTCTTCCGCGTGGGCCCGACCAACACCGACGAGGCCCGCGCCGCCGCCGGGTACATCGCCACGCATGGCTTCCAGCGCGTGATGATGATCCAGGGAGTCAGCAAGGAGGACACCTACGCGACCACCCTCGCCGAGGCCTTCCTGAACTCGTCGAAGGTCCCGGTCATCTTCACGAAGACCTACGACGTCAAACCGCTCGCCGACAAGTCGCGCGAGGTCTATCTCCGGGGCCTGTTCAGAAGCTGGCACAACGACATCTGCGGCGCGAGACCCGATCTGATCTACTTCGCCGGCCGTGGCCTCGATCTCGGCGCTCTCGTGGCTGCGCTGGCGGGCGACGGCGCCTGCGAAGGAGTCGATTCGGTGACCGTGATGACCGGGGACGACGCGAGCACCCTCGCCGGGAAACCCTTGGAACTGAACAAGGACATCAGTGTCCGGCTCCGCTACACGGCACTCGCCTATCCCGACCAGTGGGATATGTTCACCGCCGATCCGGCATATCCGACGTACAAGAAGAACCACGACAACTTCATCGCCGAATTCACCGGCACTCATGGTTTCCCCAAGCGGGAACTGTGGGACGGCGCCGCGATGATCGAACACGACGCCGTCGCGGCGGCGGTCGAGGCCGCGATGCGGAACGTGTCGGCGGATCCGGTCTCGATGGCGAACATGGTGCGCAGCATCGACTGCAACTCGTCGGTGCCCGGTGCCACCGGGTTCGTCGCGTTCGACCAGACGACGGGGAACCAGCTCGACAAGGCGTTGCCGATCCTGTCCATCGCCCCGGACGGCTCGGTGCATCCGGTCGACCTGGTGTGGTCGCGGGGGAGGCCGCTGAACACCGCGCCGGACTGTGGGCGTTGAGGTGGCTACTGGGTTTTGGCTGCGGTTGTTCGTAGGTCCGGTCCGTGAAGGGCTCCTTGCCTACCTTGACGGTAGGGAGGGAGGCTTTCACTACCTTCGTTCGGTCAGGTGCCCCAGCGGATGCGCGTGAAGGCCCCCTTCCCTCGGCTCAGCCGAGGGAACGCGACCTTCGTGCGTACCGCAAGGGGGAGGCGTGGCGGCACCGAGTGGGGCGGGGTGGTCGTGAGTGGCAAGTGCCGTTAGAACGGCACTTGCCACTCACGACCACCTGTACCGATGCCTCACCGCCACCTTCGCGGCCCTTCCGCCGGTGCGAAGGCCTTCCCCTCCCGCCGCCGGTGATCCGCGACATGCGTGGTGAAGGCCTCCTTCCCTGCCTTGAGAGTCAATGCCAGGAACTTAAGGGCTGGCGTTGATCACGGTTTGAGGGTGGTGGGCGTGGTGGCCTGAGAGGGCAACGA
>NZ_JBHRWK010000042.1:0-70039 GCF_042647925.1 Amycolatopsis speibonae | reverse complement strand
CAGGAGGGTGTTCAGTTCTTTCGTCACGGTTTGATCTTGGACACCCTCCTCCCGGCCATCACACCGGCCTCCTTCACGTGATCTTCACGGAATCAATCATCTAGTCGAAGCGCGGATCCCGGTCAGCCGGGCCAACGTGTCGAAACCGTCGTCCGTACCGGGCCAGTGCGCACGGACGGTGTCGATCCCGACGTGGCGGACGACGCCGCGCAGGACGGCGGTGACGATGATGGCGTCGTCGGCGTAGCCGAGCACCGGGATCTCGGCTACTACCTCAACGGGATCGTCGCCGCCTATCCGAGCACCGCGCCGGTCTCAACGACGCCGGGAAGACCATGCTCCGGAAGGTCGCCGGGCAGTGCGTCGTGGAAACCGCGCTCGCCTACGGCTTCCATCGCTCCGGCGACCTCACCGCCCAAGGCGAGTCGATCACCGCGATGCTCGACGCGAACCCCGAGACCCACGCAGTCCTCGCCTTCCACCGGCTCGCCGCCACCCCCACCGCGCTCGACTGGCTGGACCGGCGCTTCGCCGGGACCGCCGCCCCCAGCACCTGCTGACCGGACGGGCCGCAGCCCGACCGGTCAGCAGGTGACCACCCGGAACCCGCGCTTCGGTCCTTTCTGGTCAGGCGTCGCCTTTCCCTTGCGGCGCAGGGGTTCCGTGCAACCGGAAGGGATCGTCTTCCAGGGCGGAGCGGTCCCAGTGCCCGAGGTTCGCGGCGGCTTCGTAGGTGGTGCGGAGGAAGTCGGCGACGGCCCGGTCGGGGTCAGGCGCGACGCGGGCGACCTCGTAAGGCAGTAGGAACTGCTGGAATTCGGTGCTGTAGTACGCGCCTTCGGGACCGATCGGCTGATCGGCGAACCCCTCGGGTGCGGGGTAGGCGTAGGAGTAGAAAGCGCCTTCTTCACCGCCGCCGGGCCAGAACCCGCAGCTGGACAGTTCGCGGGAGTAGCCCTCGACCATGACCCAGTCCCCGCAGTTGGGCGCTCCGCCGGGATGCGGCGGCGCTGTCCGCCCGGAGAAGCGGGTGCAGGCGAGGTCCATGGCTCCCCAGAAGAAATGCACGGGACTGACCTTGCCGACGAAGTGCGATCGGAATTCGCCGATCACCCGGTTCGCCTGCAGCAGCTGTCGCCAGAACAGGGTGGCCGCGTCGCCGTCGTAGGAGGCATGGGTGTGGTCCTCGGCGAAGGGGATCGCCGGCTCGACCTCGTTGGGGTGCGGCCGGATCGATGCCTCGATTCCGAGCTGGTCGAGCAGGTCCAGGACGCGGGCGTAGAACTCGGCGACCGGCATCGGCCGGAGCGGGAGGCTCCGTGTGCCGCCGTCGCTGCTACGGATCTCGAGCCGGTGGCCGACGAAGTCGAACTCGATCTCGAAGGCCCCCGTGCGGTGCGGGATCGTCGACGTGGTCAACCCGCGCGGGCTGACGTACAGCGTCACCTGCCACCAGTGGTTGAGCAGGGGAGCGTTGGCCATGCGGATCTTGCCCACGATCTGGGTCCACATGTGCAGGGTTTCGCGGGTGGGTGTCCAGTCCGAGACCCGCAGGCTCGGCCAGCTCGTCGTCGGGGGATTGGTCATCGGTTCTCACTTCCTTGTCTCGTGCGGCGCCGGTCCGCGGCCAGCCACTTCAGGACGTCGCGGTCCACCTGGTCGGTGATATCGGCGAACTCGGCGTGCTTCGTGAGGTAGCGAGCCAGGGCCGGGCAGAACGCTCGCTGATCGGCGCATGGTGCTTCGCCGACGCGCCGCGGCAGCGTGCGCCAGACCGTCATCGCCCGAGGGCCGCCGAGCGGCACCTCCCGCGCGGACAGGACTTCGACCTTTCCGGCGTTGCTCATGTGACCCTTCCTCGGGCGACGGTCCGGCCGCGCGGTGAATCGGGGAAACGCTCGAGCATGGTGCGGACCTCTTCGGCGTCGACGCTCGCGCCGAACAGTTCGGCGCCCGGTTCGAAGCGGACTCCTTCGGCGAGTGGGCCCGCGATGACGGGGTCGAAGCCGAACGCGTCGACGAGCCGGGCGACGGCGTCGACGTCGGCGGCCGCATCGCCTGCGATGGCGAGCGCCTTGCGTCCGGGCGTTCCGGCGGGGCGGGCATCGCCCTCCAGGTCGTGGTAGCCCATGTGATTGAACGCCTTGACCACGCGGGCTTCGGACAGGAAGGACCGCACGATCTCGCTGGAGGAGGTGCGCGGGTCGGTGAGGTCGTCGCGGATGCCGTCGGTCTCCCACCAGTAGTTCATGGCATCGACGACAAGCTTGCCGCGCAGCGCGTCGGCGGGCACGGTGCGGTGCTTGCCGAGGGGGAGCGCGAGGACGACGACGTCGGCCTGCCCGGCCGCCTCGGCGGCGGTCGTGGCTGTCGCGCCGGGCGTGACGACCTCGATGACGAGTGCGATCTTGGCCGGGTCACCGGAACCGGCCACGAGCACGCGGTAGCCGGCGGCGACGGCGAGCCGGGCGAGTACGGTGCCGACCTTGCCGGCACCCAGGATCGCGATGGTGGTGTTCATGCCGTCTCGGCGAGGAGGTCGCGGACCAGGGGAACGACCTTGGTGCCGTAGAGCTCGACAGCCCGCAGCCGGGCGCTCATCGGCTGCGAGCCGGTGGCGTAGACCAGGTCGAACCGGCCGACGCCGAGCGTGCGGACGGTGCGGGCGATCTTGCGGGCGACGGTTTCCGGGGAACCGACGTAGAGCGACCCGTGTTCGATCTCGGCGTCGTACTCCTCGCGGCGCAGCGGTGCCCAGCCGCGCTGGGCGCCGATGCGGTCGCGGATGACCTTGTAGCGGGCGTAATGGAGCTGTTTGGCCTGCTCGTCGGTGTCGGCGATGAAGCCGGGTGAGTGCATGCCGACGGGCCACGCGGTGGTGCCGAGGCCGCCGGTGGCGCGCCGATAGAGCTCGATGAGCGGGGTGAACCGCTCGGGCGGGCCGCCGATGACGGCGAGCATCAGCGGCAGGCCGTGGCGGGCGGTGCGGATGATCGACTGCGGTGAACCGCCGACGCCGACCCAGGTGGCCAGGCGTCCGGAGTCGGTCTTGGGGTACACGTCGGCGTGTTCGAGCGGAGCGCGCACGGTGCCTGTCCACGTGAGCGGCTTCTCGTCGAGGAGCCGGACGAACAGTTCGAGCTTCTCCTCGAAGAGCACCTCGTAGTCGGCGAGGTCGTAGCCGAACAGGGGGAACGACTCGGTGAACGAGCCGCGCCCGAGGATCACCTCGGCGCGGCCCGACGAGATCGCGTCGAGGGTGGCGAAGCGCTGGAAGACGCGCACGGGGTCGTCGGAGCTGAGCACAGTGACGCCGGAGCCGAGGCGGATGCGGGATGTGCGGGTGGCGATGCCGGCGAGAACGGTCTCGGGGGTGGAGATCGCGTACTCGGGCCGGTGGTGCTCGCCGAGCGCGAAGGCGTCGACGCCGAGTTCGTCGGCGAGGATCGCCTCGGTGACAGCCCGGCGGATCGCTTCCGCGTAGGAGACGAGGGCGCCGGAGTCGTCTTCGGGAACGTCCCCGAAGGTTTCGAGGCCGAGCACGAGGTCAGTCATCGGGTTGCTCCTGGATGTTCATCGCACTCGAGACAGGTCAGCAAGACGCGGCGGGACCGGCGCCGCTATGCGGGCGTGTTGAGCAGCTGCGTCTCCCAGGCGAAGGCGATCCCGGTGCCGCCTTGGTGCTGTACGGCGACCTCGACGAGCGCCGGGATGGTCGCTTCGCGAGCCCAGTCACGCTGCAGCTCACCCTGCACGGCAACCCAGGTCATCGGCACCACGCCCGCCTGGACCATGCGCCGTACGGCCATGTCGTGCGCTTCGGCGGACACCCCGCCGGAGGCGTCTGTCACGACGTAGACGGCGTAGTCGTCGTCGAGGGCCTGAATCGCCGGCATGGCCACGCAGATCTCCGTCCAAAGACCAGCGATGATCAGCTTCTTGCGCCCGGTCGCCCGGACGGCGTCCACCACGCGGCTGTCTTCCCAGGTGTTGATGAGCGTCCTGTTGATCGGCTGCTGGTCGGGGAAGACGTCCTGCAGTCCCTGGATCAGGTTGCCGCCGCGCTCTTCCATGACCGTGGTCAGGAGCGTGGGGATGCCGAACGCCTTGGCGGTCTTCGCGAGCCCGACGGCGTTGTTGACGACCATCGTCGGTTCGTGGCTGTTGAGGTTGGCGAACTGGAACGGTTGATGGTCGATCATCAGGAGGACACTTTCCTCCGGAGTCAGCAACGCATCGAGCCCGATCTTCTTGGCGCTCATGGCAAATCCCCCTTGTATCGCGTGCGGGTGTGGACCGAATCGGCCGCGGGCCACGGCGCCGACGGGCACGACGTCCATCGCGACGGTGGCTTCCTGTGGCAGGACCGGGTGATGCGGGGCAGCACCGGTTTTGTTGACGTGTCTACATCTACTGGAATTTCGATGACGCGTCAACATCGCTGGTAAGCTCTGCCCGGCCGGAGGTTCATCGGCAGGCCGTATGCAGGGAAGGGGGAGGGGGAAGCGGGCCGTGCAGCGGTATCCGAGGCCCCTGATCAGCAATGGGTGAGACGCGCTGGCTCGACGAGCGGGAGGCGCGCGCGTGGCGCGGGATGATCAACGTGATGCCGCAGCTGACCGCGGTGCTGGACCGCCGGCTGCTCCGGGACGCGGGGCTGTCCGCCGCGGAGTACACCCTGTTAGTGCCGCTGTCGGAGGCTCCGGGCGGAGTGCTGCGGGCGCGTGACCTCGGCCGGATGGTCTGCTGGGAGCGCAGCCGGATCTCTCACCAGGTCATCCGGATGGAGAAGCGCGACCTCGTAGTCCGCGAGGAGTGCAGCGAGGACGCGCGCGGGTCGATGGTCCGGCTCACCGACGCGGGCCGGACGGCCATCGTCGCCGCCGCGCCCGCACACGTCGCCGCTGTCCGGCAGTACTTCATCGGCGCGCTCACCGAGGCCGAGCTCGACGTCATCGGACCCGCGCTCGAACGAGTTCTCGACAGGCTCCCCGACGACGACGGATAGGCAGGCGGCGAGCCGCGCGCTGAAGTGCTCGTCCAGTATGTTCGCCTTACCCCTCGAAATAAGCCCGTCCCGCCCGGGCGATCGATGAGCTGGTCAAAAACGCGACGCGGGCGACCTCCCGACGTCGGGAAGTCGCCCGCGTCGGCGCATGTCGCGCGAAGCCGTCAACGGTGGCTTTCACTATTTCGTGCAGGCTTCCAGCCGAATTCGGGCCGGAAGCGGATCTGCGGTCTAGGACTTCTTTCGGGGCGCGCGCTTGCGCTTGGCGGGGGCCTCTTCGGCGACAGGTTCGGCAGCGGCCGAGCCGGCGTTGTCGAACGCTTCGTAGATGTCGTTCGGGATGCGGCCGCGTTCGGCGATGGCATAGCCGTTCGCCGACGCCCAGGCGCGGACCTGCTGGTTGCGCTCGCGGTCGGTGGGCTTCGCCGCGGTACCGGTCACTGTGGACTGTCCGGTTGCGACCTTCACCTTGCGTCCGCCGGTCCGCCTGCTCGCGTCGATGAAGCGCTCGAGCTCGTCGCGCAGGGCGCCGGCGTTGTCGTCGGAGAGGTCGATCTCGTAGGTGACGCCATCGAGTGCGAAGGGCACGGTCTGGGTGGCTTCGCCACCGTCGATGTCGTCGACGATCTGGACGGATACCTTTTGTGCCATCGATGGTGCCTTTCGCTAGGTCATGCTCACCGCACCGGGTTGGCGCAGTGTCAATGAGTCTAGGCGTGCTGGTCGCCGGTGATGATCGTGGCCTCGATGTGGACGGTCCTCTTGAGTGGATCCGTGCCCTGGCGAGCCCCGCTCGCGGAAACGTTGCGCGCGCTGAAACCTCGAGTTTGAGTTGGTCCCTCCCGTGGTATTGAGGGACATCATCGCTGTCTTCCTGCGGAGGGTGCTCGTGCAGATCCAAGTCAACACCGACCACAACATTCACGGCGGCGAACGACTGGCCTCCTTTGTGACGACAGACCTGGAGAGCAACCTGTCCAGGTTCGGCGGATGGTTGACCCGGGTGGAGGTGCACCTCAGCGACAACGGCGGTGCCAAGTCGGAAGACAAGAAGTGCGTGATCGAAGCGCGTCCCGGGGGCAAGCAGCCGGTCGCGGTCACTCACCACGCCGCGACCGTGGACGAGGCATATGCCGGGGCGGCGCACAAGTTGAGGGGAGTACTCGATTCCCAGTACTCCCGCGCCCACGATCACAAGGGCAGTGAAAGCATCCGCCACATGCCAGGTCCGGAAACCCCGGATCAGGTCGGCGTGATCGAGAGCGAATCGCAGGGCTGATCAAGGCGGCGCCCGACACGGCCGGAGTTCTCGATGTCGAGAACCGGCCGATCCCGGTTGGTCTTCCCGCCGTCGCTGGAGGCGTAAACGGCTGATTGCCGGGCGGTGCGTCCGTTTCCCGGCGCACCGCCCGGCCGGTAGCCGCAGCGGCCGGCCCCGACTGCCTTTATGACACCTGGACGGCCTTGGTCTCGGAGTTACGGGCCTCTTCGTAGTCCGGCTCCGGTGCCGGACCCTTCTTCTTTTCGGCCGCGGGCAAAGTAAACAGCAGTACGGCTGCTCCGAGGAGCGCGATGACCGCGATCCAGCCCGCGCCGACGTGCATGGCATGGACAAACGCGTTGTCGGCAGCCTGAGCGAGACCGGGACGGTGGACGGCGGCGGCGACATGGCGGGCCTGTTCGGCGGAAACTCGTGCCTGATCCTGCACCGGACCGGGCACACCCTCCAGTGAAGGTTCGATCGCACGCCGGTACACGATCGACATGATCGTGCCGCCCACCGCGATTCCGATCACGCTGCCGGTCTGCCGCACGGTGTTGGTGACGGCCGATCCCGCGCCGGCCTGTTCCAGCGGCAGGTTGCCGATCAACGCGGCCGTGACGGGGCCGATCACCATCCCGATCGAAAGACCCTGGATCAACAACAGGATCTCGATCCAGACAAGTGGGGTTTGCAGCCCGAGGAAACCGTACCCGCCCATGGTCAGCGCGGCCACGGTCAGCGCCGGCACGGTGACGAGCCTGAGCGACAGGCGCCGAACCAGACGTGAGGCGAGAGGTGCGCCCGCGAGCGCGCCGAGCGCGGTCGGGATATTGGCCAAACCCGCCTTCATCGGCGAAAATCCGAGCGCGCCTTGCAGGTAGAACGCGTTGTAGAAGGTGATGGCGGCCACGGCGAACAGCAGCAATCCGAGCGCCATATTGCCGCCGCCGAAGGTCCGTTGCGCGAGCAGTCGCGGATCGAAGCTGGGCACCTTGACGCGCAGTTCGACGAGTACGAAGACAGCCAGCAGGACCAGACCGACAACGATCGGCGCCCAGACATCGGTCCGGCTCCAAGCGGCCACCTGGCCCGCCCGGATCAGCCCGTAGGCCAAGGCCACGAGCCCGCTGATCGACAGCAACATTCCAGCAGGATCCAGTGGTCGCCGAGTGGGGCTGCGGAAATTCGGGACGAGGATGGCGAGCCCGATCAGGGCCACTATCGAGACCGGGACATTGATCAGAAAGACCGAGCCCCAGTGGAAATGGTCGAGCAGGAATCCCGCGAGCACCGGGCCGGCGGCCATTCCGACACCGGCGGACGTCGAGAATATGCCGATCGCGGCAGCCCGCGCGGGGCCGGTGAAGGTCCACATGAGGATGGCCAACATGGCGGGCGTGATCAGCGCGCTGCCCACCCCCATCGTGGCTCGAGCCGCGATCAGCTGGCCCGCATCGCTTGCGTAAGCAGCCCATAGTGAAGACCCGGCGAAGATCACCAACCCGCTGGAAAACACGGTCCGGTGACCGAACCGATCGCCCAGCGCGCCCGCGGTGAACATCAATGTGGCGAAGGTCAGGGTGTACGAACCGGTCGCCCACTGCAGCTCGCCGGGATCGGCCCCCAGCCCGCGGACCGGGTCCGCGAGGGTCTCCAGCGTGGCACTCAGGACGGTGTTGTCCAACCAGATCAGCAGCGAACACACCATGAGAACGGCAAGAATCAACTGCTGCCTGAACTTCGGCAGCGTCGGAGGCGTGGTCATGAACACCTTCGGATAGCGGTCGGCGGGAACTCGAATGACCATAAGAAGAGTCCGCGGCACTGTCAAGCTTTGAAGTTTATTTTGGTTACTGTTGCTGCCGTACGAATTATATGCCCTCTGACAATTTTCACTTTGCGATTTCATGGCTTCCAGAGGGTTGCGGCGGAGCGGGTTTCATGCCCTCGGCCGGTGAACCTCGGCCATGAGTGGTTGCAGGTGGCGTAGCCCAGCTCGGTCGCACGCCGGATCGCACTGTCGTCGTAGATCTTGAAATTCTCGTAGGACGCGCGGGCGTCGTCCCATTTCCCGAGTTTGCGCTTCCCGGTCATGTCCGTAGTCCGCCCACGCGTTCTCGGTTTCGTCGCCGAAAGAAGTGCTGAAAGGATCATTCGGCTCGCCGGTCTTCTTTCACCGCGACACCATGTCGGCCTGCGGCATGCCGATCGCGGCGGGCCAAACGGCGGGGCGTGCGGTCGAATACTTCCCGACGGTGCCGACCTTCCCTGTCGCGGCGTAGCAGGCTTTGCCGGCCCCGTGGATGTGGTCCCACTTGCCCGCGTCGGGATCCGCCGAGGGCGAGTTCGAGCCTGGCGTGGCTGCCGATGTGACGCTCCTGCCGGGCGGGAGTGGTTTCCCGAGGTCGCTGCGTCGCCTTTCAGGCCGAAGTACGTCAGGATGCCCAGAATCCCGGAGACCAGGCCGCGATTCGCCGATCGGAAACACCTACTGGACTGGTTCGACAGCGAACACGCCAGTCTGATCGGTGCTGTCTCCCTGGCCGCGAACACCCATCGATACCGGATCGCGCACGAGCTGGCCTCGGCGCTGAACGACTACTTCGAATTCGGCAGACACTGGGACACCGTCGAAATCGGCTTGACCGCGGCCCGGAATCTCGGCGACCGCGGTCTCGTGCGCACGGCATTGACCCAGCTCGGCACGGCGAACCGCAGCTTGGGACGCCTCACCGAAGCGCTGGCCCACCATCAAGAAGCGCTTGACCTCAGCCGTGCCATGGGCGATCAGGCCGCCGAAGGGCACTGCCTGACGACCATCACCAACACCTACTTGGCCCTGCGCCGGGTCGAGGAGGCTGTCGAACACAACAAAGAATCCCTTCGTATCCGTTGCGAGCTGAAGGATCTCTATGGGCAGCGCGTCACTCTGAATCATCTCGGTAACGCGTACCAGAGGGCGGGCCGGATTCGTAAGGCGGTGTCCTGCTGCGAAAAGGTACTGAAGATCAACGCGGAATTGGGTGACAGGTTCGGCGAGAGCCGCACCCTGACGAACCTGGGAGCGGCCTACCTGCGCCTGCGGCGGGAGTCGGACGCGATGAACTGCTTCGAACGCGATCTGACCATCGTGCGGGAGCTGCGCGACCGATACGGGGAGGCCGCGACCGAGGTCAATCTCGGCGGCGCGTATTTCGACATGGGCGATCCGACAACGGCGTAAGAGCACTGTCGTCGCGCGCTGGAGATCTACCGCGATCTGGGAAACCGGCCAGAGGAGTGCGTCGCCGAGGCCTGGCCGGACACTGTCCTGGGGGACACCGCGCGGCTGCTCGATCTGCCGAGCCCTGCCGAACCCTTCGGCTTTCACCTGCGCGTATCGGACGGCCTGCGGTCCTGGACGCGGCGGGCGATGGCCAGCGCGACCGGCGCCGCGAGCCAGCACAGGTACGCGCCGGTGTCCTCGGTCAGGAACGCGACGGGAATGGACACCCCGAACACCGCGGCCAAGCAGACGCTGCGCGTCAGGCTCTGGGCGAATACCCGGGGCGGGCCGTCCGTCAGGTAGAGGTGTTCGCGCCGGATCTCCCGGATGATCAGCGCGAACGACGCGGACGCCAGAACCTGCACCAGCGCGTACAGGCTGAACCGGAGCGGGAAGGCGCCCTCGGCGGTGATCACCCGCGTCGCGAACGGCATCAGGACCTGCATGAACAGCCAGGCCAGGGTGAGGCTGATCAGGCGGCCGCTCAGCGAGCGGACGTACGGGAAGATCTCGTGGTGGGCGCGCCAGTGGGCGGCGATCACCGCGAAGCTGAGCGCGAAGGCGAGGTATTCCTTGCCGTGGGCCGCCACCGAGTTCAGCATGGCGCCGGTGGTGTCGCCGTGGGGGATCGGGAGATCCAGGGCCAGCAACGTGAGTGCGATGGCGATCGCCGCGTCGACGAACATGGTGAGCCGCTCGGTGGAGGCCTTCCCGATCGCTTCGCCGGGGTTGTGGCTGGTCTGTGTGTTCATGGTGGGAAACAGCTCCAGCGGTCTCAGGCGGCGATTTCCGTGGTCGGCCGTGACGTGGCCTCGAATCGGCGGGACCGGACGGCCAGGATGATCATGACCGCCGGGATCAGGGCGTCGGTGATGAGGACTCCGCCGGTGTTGCCGGGGGCGTGGTCACCGTTGGCGAACCACTGGTAGACGTGGCCGACGACGGCTCCCCAAAGGAACATCCCGCCGCCGAGGCCGATGGTGATGCGTTCGCGTGCGGATGCCGAGGCCGCCCGGAAGCCCAGGATGGCCATGCCGAGGTTGGCGAAGGCGATCTCGAACATGAAGGGGGTTCGGTCGAAGCCGATCGCCGTGGCCATGACGTCCGGGAACGCGAGGAAAGCGACCGTCATCCACAGGCTGCCGCAGCCGAAGGCGCCGATGGCCCACCAGCGCTGCCAGATCTCGAGCCGTTCCCGGGGTGACGTGGCGTGGCGGGCGCGGATGGCGGCTCCGATGGCGGGTACCACGACCCAGACCAGCGGGAAGGCGGATTGGGCGAGGTAAGAGAAGTTGTCCATGACCTCAGTCTTGCCTGGTTAATATTAACTTGTCAACACTCTGGTATGGTGAGCTCGTGGATGACGGACTCGCAGACTTGTTGCACCGCGTGGTCATGCTGCTGGGCGAGGCGACCCGGCGGCGTACTGACGACCTCGACGGCTTGACCTACAGCCAGATACGGCTTCTGGGCACGTTGGAGGACATCGAGCCGACGACGCAGCATCGGCTCGCGCAGGCGATGTCGGTGTCCGACCCGGCGATCAGCCGGGCGCTGCGGCCGCTCGAGGCGGACGGCCTGGTGCAGATCGTCGTCGACCCCGAACACGCGCGGCGGCGGCTGGTCCGGCTCACCGAGTCCGGACGGAAGGCCTTCCATGTCGCCGGGAGGCCGCTTTACGACGAGTTCCGTGAGGCGCTCGTCGCGGCTGGTTTTCCTTACGAGCGCTACCTCGAAGACACCCTTCGGCTGGCCGAAATCCTCACACCTGACTGAGGGGCGGTAGGGGACGAACAGACCACATCGTCGGTGGGGTGCGTCGGATACCCTCTGGACCATGACTGTCCAGAGGCCAGACAGGCTGCTTTCCCGGCAGGACAGGGTCAGGATCCAGGAGCAGGTGCTCGGTCCGCGAGCCGCCAAGAGGGTGGCGTCCTTTCGCGACGGCGTGTCCTATGTGGAGGCCGGCGCCTGGAGGCAGTTTTTGGCTTGGCTGATCGATTTCGTCGTGTTCGTTCTCGGTGTGGGAGTCGGCGTCGTCGTCCTGGCCCTCGTGGACCGTTCGGCGAACCTCGACGGTGGACTGATCGCCCTGTCCATCGTGGCGATCCTGTTCGCGGTGCCGTCGCTGTACGGCGTGTGCTACCGGAACGGCCGGGCGCTCGGCGCGGTCGTCGCCGGCACCAGGCTCGTGCGGATGGCCGACGGTGGCCGGATCGGCGGCAAGGCGCCCTGGGCGATGGTGATCAGGACGGTTCTGATGCCCCTGCTGCTCGCCACCGTGGTCGTGGGCGCGCTCGCCGGGGGCGGTGCGGCGCCGGGCGGCTCGCTGGTCAGGGTCAGCGTGGACGTCGACGCCACCGGCAGGCTCCGCGCCGCGGGCATCACCCGGTGACCATCGGGGGGAGGGCCGACTTCGATGCCACGAAGTAAGCGACTGTGGTGGTTACCAGCTCTGCTGGTGGGCTTCCTGCTGCCGGTCTCAGGGTGTTCGACGGGTGCCGTCAGATGTGAGAAGGCGTTCGCCGCGGCGGCGATGTCGGTCGATGGCGTGACTTCCGCGGTGTGGGACTGCAGCGAGCAGTTCGGTGGCGGCTGGCAGCGCGGTGACGTGGTGCTCGAGGCGGCGGACAAGGCCGAGGCGACCACGGTGATGGAGGCGGTCATGCGGGCTTTCGCCGCGTCGCCGGACATCGAGGATCGTTGGTCGACTCCGCAGGAGTACAGGACGCACGACCGGTCGATCGTGGTCGGCGCGGGTGCTCTGGGGTTCAACGGACCGCCCCGGGTCGGCGAGGTGCGCGAGCACTTCGGCATCACACCTGAGTAAGCGCCGAGACCCTGCCTACGCCGCGGTTCGGAGATCCGCGATCCGGTCGGCGAGGTCGCGTGCGTCGGCGTTGGCCCGGCGCAGATGCGCTTGCGTCCACAACGGGCGCAACCGGTCCGCGAGGCGGGTGGAGTTCATGCTCGCCGCGCTGGTCAGTACCGCGTCGGCCACCCTCACCGAATGATCGGCGTCTCCGTGGACGAGATGGCTCGTGGCCAGCATCGTCAGGCAGAGCGCCTTGCTGCGCGCCATCGCGCACGGGTAGGAATCGACCACGCCGGTCAATGCGATGATCGCCGCGCCGGCGTAGGCGGGATCCGCGGTGGTGGCGAGCTCGTTGTGCACCGTCCCGGCCATCGCCGCGAGGTCGGTCTCGCCGAAGAACGCCACATACGGCGGAACGTCGGTCAGGTCGGACTCGTCGAAGGCCGCGTGTGCCCGGCCCAGCCACCTGATCGCCTGCCTGCTGTCACCGAGTCGCGCGTACGCCCAGGCCATGTTCGCGCGCAGTACGCTCAGCATCAGCGGCGAACCGCCGGACACGGCCGCCCGCTCGCCGCGCCGGAACGCGCCGAGTGCCTGCCGAGGCCGGTCGTAGTGCAGGAACACCCGCCCCTTGCGGTAGCAGATGTTCGAGACCAGGACGGCGTCTTCACCCGCGCCTGCCAGCCGCAGAGCCCTGTCGAACGCGGCGTGCGCGAGATCGGCCCGGCCGTCGTCGAAAGCCGTCCACCCCACCAGATTCGTCAGATCAGCCAACGCGGTGCACAGCCGCCGCCGCACCGATTCGTCGCAGTCCCGACCGAGAAGCCGCGACGCCCACAGCCGGTGAGCCGCCACGGCGTCCGAGCACCGGCCGCCGCCGTAGCGGTAGTCCAGCGCGCGGAACCTCCTTGTCTCCGCCTCGACCTTCCGCACGTCATCGAGCCCGAGGCGGCCACGGGCATCCGCCGGCCAATCGATCCTCGCCGGGGCGGAGACGCGCGTGGCGGGCTCGTCCTGCATGACGCTCACCTCGGTATTCGAGCGGCCCCCTGGGGTTTGCTCCACCATGGCGTACTCCGCGGACTGCTTCGAGAGTCGAAAGTCCCCTCCGACCAGTGAAAACAGACCAATTCGGGGCAAGGGGCAGGCGCTCGGCCGCGAAGTCGATCGAATCTATGATCACCGCATGTACGCGTTGTACGCATGAGGGAATCTTCTTCGGGAGAGCGGGCTCGACTGTGATCCGGGCCGGCTCTTGTCCGTCTTTGACAGCGCGAAACGCGGAATACCCTCGGGGGGACCGAACAGACATGGTGCTTCAAGATGCTTTCGAGGCGGCGCAGCGCTTTCTGGACGGGAGGATTCGTCCCCGGCACAAGGCGGAAATCGTCATCGCCAGATGTGTCGAGGGTGACGAGGGATGGTCATCCGGCTGCAATACCCGCGCGCTCCTGGAG
Source organism: Amycolatopsis speibonae (assembly GCF_042647925.1). Classification (NCBI taxonomy): domain Bacteria; kingdom Bacillati; phylum Actinomycetota; class Actinomycetes; order Pseudonocardiales; family Pseudonocardiaceae; genus Amycolatopsis; species Amycolatopsis speibonae. The sequence goes on along the minus strand of NZ_JBHRWK010000042.1, from coordinate 56,230 downwards.
CGCGGCGAATTCCTTTCGTCGTTGGTCGGCAACGGCCCGATCATCGTCCCGAGGTCCGGTGCTGCTCCTTACGTCAGCCCGATGTTCCCTCGTCAGAAGGTGCAGCGGCCGCGGGACGCCGGCGAGTAGGCCTTTGCGGCACGGTCATGCTATTTCTGATGCGGCATGGCCGTGCCACAACCTGACGGGCTGGAGACTCCCTGAGTGACGCACTCGTCGTCGGCGCGATCTACCTGGCTGTCCGTGCTGCTCGGCAGCCCCGGTCGATCAGCGGGACAGGACGCGCTCGTGCAGGTGACTGACCGCCGGGCGGGCGGACTCGGAGGTGGCCGACCCTGTTCGACACCGTCGCCACCACAATGGGCGGCTCAGGCCGAGCGGGCCAGGCGGGCATACCTTACGTCCCGCTAAGCGGAACTCGCGTGATCAGAGGCGGAACTCGCGTGATTAAACCCGGGACAGGTGAGTTCCGCCTCCAATCACGCGAGTCGCGGCCCCGATCACGCGAGTTCGCCTTCTGGTCACGCGAGTCCGCCGGAGGCGTCAGAGCCGACGCCGCGAAGGCCCACTGTGTCATCGGCTCCTCAGCCGAATTCGCGTTCCGCGTCCGCGAAGATCCCGGGCTCGACGTGGGGTTTCCCCGACTGCAGCAGCCATCGCTCCAGCATCCGTCCGGAGTCGGTGCGGAAAAGGGTGCCGCCGTCCTGGGTGACTCGCACGATTCCGCGCTGGACCAGCACGGTGGTCGCGCCGGTGCGCACGATGAAGCCGCGGTAGCCGAGGTTGTTGGCGATCCGGCCTTCGGAAGCCTTGGGCAGGGAAACGAGTTTGCGCTGGAACTCGGCTGCTTCCGCGTTCCGCAGGGTCCAAGCCGGGTTCGGCATCCCCGAGAAGAGGTCGAGTTCGACAGACACGTTTTCGGCCACGGTGGTGTTCCCTCCTGGTGTCGTCGGCGCCGCGCCGCAAGCACACAGGACGAGCGCCAGGAGAATCCACCGGAGACCGGAAAATACGGTGATGGCTGCTCCTAGGCGACGAGGGCTGTGCTGTTGTTCTGGTAGAAGTACCCGCAGAAGTCGGTGTAGTTCCCCCGGCAGCAGTTGTTGGGAGCGTATCCCTGGCCGTTGTACTGGTAGATGCTGTGGCCGCAGTCGTCGGTGTACTTGGCGGGTGTCCCACCGGGTTTGTGGCCCCACCACCAGTACGGCGCGTCGGTGACGAGCCGGTAGAAATGGTAGTCGCGGTTCGGCCAGATCACCAGCACGATGGTCAGGCCGTTGGTCTGGCAGCCGTCTTTCCAGCCGTCCGCGTACAGACCATTGGTCACGCCGCCACAGGTGATCGAGGTCGCGGGCCGCCCGCCGCGCTTGCCCGGCAGCGCGTACCGCACCCCGGCCAGGTGGTTGCTGGCGAAGCAGTAACAGTTGTTCCGGCCGACGTTTTCGGGCTGGTTGAACAGGGACGCGTTCGCGTTGAAGTAGTTCGAGTTGCAATCCCACCAAGTCGCGCCTTCGGCGTGCACGTCACCCGGTTCGTTGGGCGAGTGCGCCCCTTCGCCTTCCAAGCCGGAAATGGTGGTGTCGCCCGCGTGGCTGCTGACGAATCCGGCCGGATCCACGGCGTCGAAGGACGACTGCACCAAGTCGATGCCATTCGCCGCGACTTCGCGCAGTTCATCGTCGACTCCGGCGTCCGGGTAACTCCCGGAGGTCTGCAAGAGCCACTCGGCGACAGGTTCCGTCGCGGGCTTGCTGCCGATCCGGAATTCGCCGGGGAGCGGTGTTCCCCAAGCGGAAGTGAGTTTGTTCCAAGGGCCGTCGTCCGTCTTGGCCAGCCGGACGAGCAGCCCTCGATAGCCGAGGCTGAACTGTTCGTCGAGTGTGGCCGACGGCGAGACCTGGGCCGGATCGGCCGAGATTCTTTCGATGAGTTCCTGCTCCTCTCTCCCCGAGAGGGTCCAGGTCGGATTAGGCATACCTGAGAAGATGTCGAGTTCGACTTCGAGCACGGCTGCACCTCACCTTTGACATGGCTTGTCCACGAAAGAGGGGTGGCGCTTCCCTTCCCCCTCCTCGAATCCTTTGTACTCCGGGGAGGGGGAAGGGAATAGGGACTTAGTGCTCCTCATGTGGTTCGCGGTCGGCTGTCTCCCCAAAATATGCCCTATCGGGCAATCGGGCCCGGTTGCTTTCGACAGGGCGGAAATTCTCAATCGGTCCGTCGCCGTGGTGTGTAGAGGCGATGCATGAGCAGTTCGAGCGGGCCGCGTTCGAAGTAGCGAAGCCACACGGCGGCGAAGGCGACATTCACCAGTCCGACGAATCCCCAGAGTCCGACGATCCACCAGGGCCGGGCGTCCGCGAAACGCTCGGCGAGTCCGAAACCCCAGCCGTAGCAGAGGATGCCGGCCAGCAGGTTCTGGAGCACGTAGCAGGAGAGGGCGGTGCGACCGACCGACATCAGTCCACTTCGGACGATCCCTGGCGTGTCGCGCATCCGGAGGGCGAGATGGGTGACCAGCGCGAGCAGGCCCAGGGCGACGAGCGGTGGCAACAGGTACCTGTCGACGAGCAGCCAGTCCGGCCCGCTGAAAGCCGTCAGCACGTTCAGCGGCAGACCGACGGCGAAGCCGAGTATGAGCAGCCGAAAACGGAGCCGCCTGCCTTCGGCCGTGTCGTCGAAAACGCCGGCCCTGCGCAAGCGGGAACCGAGCAGGAACAGGACGACGGCGGAGGGCACGATCAGGATGATCTCCGCTCGTAACAGCAGGAAATCGTTCAGCCGTACGGAGACCTGAGCGGGCCAGCTGGCTGTCGCGGAGGGATCCACCGGGGGCGGCTCGCCGGAGATGTCCGGTGTGGCCACGAGCAGCGCGGTCACGGCGAGCAGCAGCGTGGCGTACACGCCACCCACCACCACGATGACGTTGCGCACGACTCGATCGCTCCGGCCGACGAGATACGCGACGAGCAGCGAGGTGAGCCCGTAAGCCATGAGCACGTCGCCTTCGAACACGAGCAGATAGTGCGCGAATCCTTCCAGGAAGAGAATGCCCGCCCGGAGCGGATACCTGCCCGGCCAGGGAACGCCGCGCCGCCGGGAGGACTGGTACTGCAACTCCAGGCCCACGCCGAACAGGATCGTGAGCAGCGCGAGGAACTTTCCGTTGCTCAGCAAGCGAAGGCCGATCTCGGCTCGTTCGGTGAAGGTCGTCGCGGCGCCGGTGAAGTCCTGGAAGAACCCCATGGGCCCGCCGGGATGCGCGAAAAGGAACACGTTCGTCCCGAACGTGCCGAGAATCGCCACCCCTCGGAGCAGGTCGAGAGAAGAGATTCGCCGACCGCCGGAAGTCTTGGCGGCAGCGACGGCCGAAGTCCGGTGCGTCATACCGTCGAGCGTGCCATCGTCCGCGTCTGGCACCCTCGGCCGTTGGAATGATCTTGCCGTGGTCACTTCGTAGTATTCCGCCGGCGCCGCGCTCGCGCACGCGATTCCGTTGAGTGATCCTTCGACGGTGGAGTAAGAACCAAGGAGGGACAAGCGATTCCGTCGTTTGCCCAGCAGCCTCCCTGCCAGGGGCGTTCGAAATGATCCGGTCACGAACCGTGGTTCCGGCGCTGCCGACTGAGCTGATCGGCTGTCACACTTCCGGGGGTCGTCGTATCCTTCGGAGGGACTACGGCAGTTCAGGGCCGAGGGTGTCTACTGGATTCCGGCTGGGGTTTGTTTCGCGGGGAAGCTCCGTGAAGGCCTCCTTGCCTACGCTGAAGGTAGGGAAGGGGCCCTTCGCGGACTTCAGGCGACCACCCCGACCCACGCCTCACCGCCACCTCGCCACGCACCGGGTGGCGGAAGCGGTCAGCTTTCGACCTTGACGTACAGGCGCACGGTTCCGCCGCGGTGCGTGCGGAAATAGTTCTGGAGCTGCGCGCTGCTCGCGACGCATCCGGCACTGGTGAAATCGCTCTGTGCCGTTCTGGACAGTACGACGGAACATTGCGCGAGATAAGTGAACTTGTCCGGCCACAGAACGAAGAACGTCGCGCTTCCGGTCCCGGTACCGCCGTTGTTGCGGAAGACGGCGCTCATCGAGCACGCGGTGTCGTTGCAGGGCCCGTTCCACTGCGAGGAGCGCACCTGGAACTCGGGCCGCGACGGCGGCGTGGTCGTCCGGACGGCCCGGGTGGTGGTCTCCTCTTCCACATTGTCGTCGTCGGTGGTCGTCGTCGGTTCACTGGTCTGCTTCGCCGTGGTGGTCCTGGTCGTCCGCGGCGCGCTCGTGACCGCGGCGAGCGGTGGTGAGGCCGACGCTTCGTTGGTGCGAGAGGGCCCGAGATCCTTCAAAGGATTGAACCCGGTCAGCGTATTGACGGCCGCCAGAATGGCGAAAACGGCACTGATCGTGCCGACGATGATGCCCCACTTCTTGTAGTCCGGCTCGTCATCGTTCTTCTTTGGCTCGTCCCCCGCCATGGACTCATGCTACGTGATCGCCCAGTTACGGGGGAGGGACGAATCCGCGGCGAAAGTCGTCGATCGCGAGGATGCGGGAATCGACCGGCCGCGCTCAGAGCGCGCGACGAAGGGCGGCCGCTCGCTTGGCGTCGTGGTGTTCGACGGCGGTCAGATACTGCCTTAGCAGGGCCTGCCGAGACCGTTCGAGCTCCGTCAAGTCGACCGAGGTCGCCCGAGCGGCTCTCAACGCCTCCAGATCGGGCGCGGGCAGACGGTCGACCTCGCGACCGTGCCAAGGGTTCAAACCGTGCCGCCGGCACAGCAACGTGATGATCTGGTCGCGAAGCTCGTCGAGCATCGTGACGGCTTGCCACGTCCGCTCGCGGGCGATCGCCGAGCGGGCGTGTAGCGCGTAAAGCCAGGCCATACCGATCGTCTGCTCGCTGGCGGGTTCCGGGGACCTCGTCGGCTCGTTGGCCTGACCGAAGACGAGCCGGAAGCCGTTTTCAGTGGCGCGGAACAGTTCCCGTGGCCAGAACGAGAGGTCGATCTGGAGTGACGAGTAGAGCAGGAACACCCGATAGCGAACTCCCTCGCGCGAAATCACGTCAAGGGTGTCGGCGACCCCGAAGTCGTCGTCGAGCGATCGAGTCCACCGCGCGACGACCGAGGGCTCGTCCGCGTCGTCGGCGAGCTCGAACATCCTGTTCCCCTCAGGTGCATTGGAACTCGACCGCGATGGGCCGTTCCGCGCAGGTAGCGCAGACGAAGAGGTAGAGGTCGCCTATGTCGCCGAGCATGAGGCCCAGCCCCTCGGGTTCGTCATCGTCGAGGGGGATGGTGGACTCCACGACCGACTCCGGCACCACAGCCTTGCCGAACATGGTCCACGCGGCGGGGTCGAACTTCTCGTCCTCGCCGATCGTGGTGTGGCTGGTGCTGCCATCGACCATCGCGAACCGTACTCGTCTGGCGAAGGTCGTCCGAGCTTGTGTTTCCACCGGCATCCAGGCCTGCCAGGCGTCGGAACCACATTCGGAACTGGCCACGGTGAGCAGATGGTCCATCCGATGGTCCCGATCGCATTCGGGGCGGACCGGGCTTTGGATCCAGGACACCCACCCGCCGACCTTCGTTCCCGGGGCGACCGAAAGGTGCCGGCCGTATCTCCATTCCTGCCCCTTCTCCCACGTCTCGAGCCGCTCTCGCAGGTCGTCGGAAGGCAAGTCTTCCCAGCCGGGGAACTCCACCACGCGTTCCGGTGAGATCCGGCACGGGACCGGGAGACTGCCGTCATCGCTGAGCAGCCGATCCGGATCCGGTGCGGTGGCCACCTCGGTCACCTTCGCGGCGTCGCGCCACCACACCTGTGGCAGGGGACCGTAATGGGGTTCGTGATCGGTCGGGCACCACAACACCTGACACACGTCGGTGCCGTCGGGAAACGGCAACTCCGGCAGGTCGCGTCGGTAGAACTGCGCGATCGGCACCATGGGCAGCGTCGCGGCCGGATCGTCGGCGTACTCTTCGCGCCGCGCCTTCCGGATATCGGCTTCCAGCGCCTCGTATTCGCGATAGAACGCTCCCACGGTGGCATGGTCACCGGCTCGCGCGAGAGCATTCATCGCGTCGTGCAGCTCGTTTCTGCGCCGCTCCAGCTCCTGCCCCTCGGCGCTGGTCAACGGGCGAGGATCAGGATGGTCGATCGTGCACATCGGCCACGCCTCGTCCGCGGGCCACAACAGCGGCCCGCCCAAGGAAGACTCCCGCGCCGTGGCCACGCCCCGCCACGGGTGCAAACGCACAGTCGTGCGCGCCGACCCGGCCAGTTCCGGAAACACCGTCGCCACATCGACCGGTTTTCCCGGCGTCGTGAATTTCATGAACCAGCCCCCAGCTTCACGGAAAACCCATTCTGCCAGAGCGCCGCAGACGCAGAGAACTGCTTGCCCGCCGAAAGCGCGGACGGCTACCAGATGAGGATCCCGCCGCCGGCGCCCAGCGCGCGTCCGGCCGCGATCTGGATGTTCGCCAACCGCCACGAAATCGCTTCCAGGTACCACTGGCGGCTGTGGTCGGGGTCCGTCTCGGGCACCAGTGTGTCGAGGTTGGCGCGGAGGATCTTGGTCTCCACGACGAAATCGGGCACCTGATCGGGCCGGACCGTGAGGTCGCCGCCGTCCAGGACCGGGAAGAACCGGGCACCCAGGGCGCGGGTGGCCGCCGAGCCCCACACCGTGCCGCGCCAGCTCTCGAACCCGGCGAGGTCTTCACAGCATGCCGGGGTGTCCAGCACCCGCGTCTTGTCGTCTTCGAGGACGAACACGTGCACGGTCAGGCTCATGAGCTTACGGGATCACACCTGCTCGATCCCGGTCCACCGGATTCCGTCGCCGGCGGTCCTCAGCCACTTGCGGGCGTCGGCCGGTCGCCGGTGCACCACCAGGCTGGTGTTGAGGCGCAGCGTGCGCAAGGGACGCAGGATGGCGTACGCGGCGGTGTGGACCGCGAAGGGCACCCCGTCGCGTTGTGCGTCCGAGTGTGCTGTCAGCAGTTCCCAGAAGGTGCTGGCCGAGCCGAAGGTCATCGTGGTCGCGTCGATCAGGAGTGCCCGCGGTCTGGCGGCGATCGCGTCGGCGAGGCAGGCGCGCAGCGAGTCCTTCCGCGTGGCGTCGAAATCTCCGCGCAGTGCCACGATCATCGCGTCACCCTGCCAGGTCGTCTCTTCGAAACCCTCGCGTGGCATGGGGATCCGGGAGTAGTCGAGCTCGCGTGCCGAAGCGCGCGCGGGAGAGCGAAGTGACCCGTTGGGGGACATGACGTCGTCTCCTCGGATTTGAGCGTTCGTTGCCGCTGCGCGAAAGAAGATCATAACCCGGGCGATCCCGGCGTCGGCCCGCGACTCGGATACGCTATATTTAGTAAATGGTGAATTTGGATCGCGAGCTTGCCAGGGAAGGCGCCGTACTGCGGTATGGCGATCTCGCGGGGGAGAGGCGGCCCGTGGTCTTCACCCACGGCGCCGGGATGGACCACCGGATGTTCGACGCGCAGGCGGCCGCCCTGCACCAGGCGGGCCACCGGGTCGTCAGCTGGGATCAGCGCGGTCACGGTGGGTCGGAACTCGCGCCGGGTGCCCGATTCACCGCGGCGACCACACTCGGCGATCTGATCGCCCTCCTCGATCATCTCGGTCTCGACCGGCCGATCCTCGTCGGGCATTCGCTCGGCGGGAACCTCTCGCAGGCGCTCGTCCGCGAACTCCCCGGACGCGCGTCCGGCCTCATCGTCGTGGACTCCACCTGGAACACCGGTCCGCTCACCGCGGCCGAGCGGTTCTTCTTGAAACTCGCCGCGCCTTCACTGGCGATCGTCCCCGCCTCGCGGCTTCCGGGCCTGATGGCCAAGGCGTCGGCCGTCACGCCTCAGGGGATCGCCGGGGCGGAAGCCGTCTTCGCGCGCATGCCCAAGCGCGTGTTCCTCGATGTCTGGCGGGCCACGGTGTCGTTCGTGGACCCTGATCCGGAATACCGTACGCCGGTGCCGCTGGGCCTCATTCGTGGCGGCGGCGACGGTACCGGCAACATCGCGACCGCGATGCCGCGCTGGGCGAAGGTCGAAGGCGTGACCGAGCACGTTGTCCCCGGCGCGGGCCACGTCGTCACCCTGGACGCGCCGGACGCGGCCACACGGGCCGTCCGGGACATCATCGACGGCTGGGGCACGCGAATCGACGGGCGCCCGTCGTGACAGCCGATGAGCACGCGCGGTTCGTCACGGCCATGGGCGACTTCCTCGCGTCGTGGAACCTGCCCCGTGCCACCGGTCGCGTCTACGGCAGGCTCCTGCTCAACGCCGCCCCGGCGTCGCTCGACGAACTCGGCGCGGCACTGGAACTGAGCAAAGGCGCGGTGAGCACGGCCGTCCGGGACCTGGTTTCCTGGGGGCTCGCCCGGACCATCCCGCAGCCGGGCAGCCGCCGCCTCCTCATCGAGGCGGTCGGCGGGTTCGAACAACTCCTGGCCGCCAGCCACGAACGGACGCGGGCCTTCATCCGGGTGCTCCGGGACGGTACGGACAGCGCCGAGGACGACCACGCCAGGTCCCGCCTCTCGGAGGTCGCCGCGTTCTTCGAGTCCTATGTGGACGCCGGTGAGCAGATGCTGCGGGGGCGGCGGTAGTCCCGCCCGCCGGGCTCAGCCGTAGAGCATGGACAAGGCGTCGTTGGCGGTCACGTGCGGGCGTTCCGCCAAGGCGCCGATGGCCTGTTCGATCGTGATCCTGGTGTCGAGTGCGTGACCGAGCCGCGAGGCGGTATCGGATTCCAGCGATTCCGGCGCGGACCGGGCAGTGAGCGCAGGGCCGAGGGGGCCGGGCTGGGACTGTGGATCGTCCGCAATCTCGCCCGCGTCAACGGCGGAGACGCCTGGTACGCACCCGGTACCCGCCCGGGGTGCCTGCTTTTGCCTGCGCCTGCGGCAAACCGCGCCCGGCTGATCCCGGATCCGGTACTGTGCCGGTACTTGACGCGCCGCTTGCGAAGATCTTGGGGGATCGAGATGAGCATGGATGAGGCCGCACGGTTGAGTGCGGCGGTGGACAAGGTCTCGGTGGGGCGGGTGTACGACTACCTGCTCGGCGGGACGCACAACTACGCCGTCGACCAGGCTTTCGCCGAGAAGCAGCTCGCCGTGCTGCCGGAGATCCGCGACTTCGCCAGGGCGAACCGGGCGTTTCTCGGTCGCGCGGTCCGCTTCATGGTCGGGCAGGGGATCCGGCAGTTCGTGGACATCGGCTCCGGGCTGCCGACGCAGGGCAACGTGCACGAAGTCGCCGACGAGGTGGCACCGGGCGAATGCCGCGTGGTCTACATCGACAACGAGCCGATCGCCCGCGCGCACGCGCAGATCCTGCTCGAACAGACCGCGGACCCGGCCCGGCACGCCGCGCTGGACGCCGACTTCTTCGACCAGGCCCAGCTGTGGGAACGCGTGCTGGACACCGGCCTGATCGATCGGACCCAGCCCGTCGGGCTCCTGCTGGTGGCCCTGCTGCATTTCATGCCAGACGAGCAGAACCCGCACGCGGTGCTCGGTTTCCATCGCGCGATGCTGCCGCCGGGGAGCTTCCTGGCGGTGTCGCACATCTATGTCGCGCCCGAGGACGTCGAGACCCGGAACGCGGGCAAGCGGGTGGCCGAGGAGTACGGACGGCGGACCAACCACACCGCGATCATGCGGTCGCGTGAGCAGGTGGCCGAGTTCTTCGGGGATCTGGAACTGGTCGAGCCCGGTCTGGTGTGGCTGCCCCAATGGCGGCCCGGCACCGCCGAATCCGACGCCGAAGCCGCTCGTTCGCGCGGTCTGGCAGGCGTGGCCCGCACTCGCTGAGTCGCGTCAGGTGGCCCGGTCGTCGTTCTGGCGGCTTTCCAGCTCCCGCAAGGAAAGCATCAGCCGGCGCAGGATGTCGCGGGCCTCCTGCAGCTTGTCCTCGTCGAGGTCGGCGGTCGACGTGACCCTTTGACGCGAGTGCTCGCTGACTTCCCAGAGCCGGTCGAGCAAGGCGCGGCCCGCCGGGGTGACGCCGACCTTGGGCGACCGGAGGTTGCCCGGATTCGGCTGCCGGAACAGGTCACCCGACTCGACGAGGTCGTCGACGACGCGCTGCACGCCTTGGCGCACCTGCCCGAGCCGGCGCGCGATCTCCGGTACGGCGGCCGGTTCCTCCGACACCGCGCTCAGGACGTGCCAGCGCGCGACGGTGGTCCCTTCGCCGACGGCCTCGCGCTCGCCGATCCGGCGGCTCAGGCCCGCCAGTTCGTACACGTCGGCGATCAGCAGCCGGTATGCGTCCACTGCTCCGCTCACCGTCACGCTCCTTGTCTCCGCGTTGACAGTATGCTGTCGTCGATGACAGCATACTGTCATGGGGACGACAGCCGTACCCGCCGATCGCACCGTGCTCCTGCTGCTCGCGCTCTACGTGTGCTGGGGTTCGGCTATCCCGGCGATGAAGCTGATGGTCGCCACGATCCCGCCGGTCGGGGGAGCGGCGCTGGTCTTCCTGCTCGCCGGGATCGTGCTCGCCGGTGTGGCGCGCGGGCGTCCGCGGCCCACGAGACGGCAGGTGTGGACCCTGACGGCCGCCGGGGTGTTGTTGCTGGTGGGCGGGCAAGGGCTCGCCACGGTGGCGTTGACCGCGGTGACGGCCAGCCTCGGGGCGATCCTCGCCGCGGCGATTCCGCTGTGGGTGGTGCTTCTCGGTAGCCTGACCGGGGTCCGGGCGGCGGTCGCGTCGTGGATCCGCCTCGTGGCGGGGTTCGGCGGCATCGTGCTCGTCGTGCTGACCGCGCCGGGCAGTGCCATCGGCGGGGCGCCTTGGGCGGTCGTGGCGTTCTGTGTCGCGCCGATCCTCTGGGCCGCGGGAAGCCTTCTGACGGCGAACGTCGACCGCCCGCTCGACCGGGTGGTCGCCAGTGCGGTCCAGTTGCTCGCCGGCGGGACGGTGCTGCTGGTGGTCGCGCTGTCGCTCGGCCAGCTCGATCCGGGCCGATGGGCGGAGGTCGGCTGGACTTCGGCCGCAGCCGCCGTCTTCCTGCTCGTCTTCGATTCGCTCGTCGGGTTCATGCTCTACATCCGCCTGCTGGAGAGCGCGCCTGCCTCGCTGGTCAGTACGTACGCCTACGTCACGCCACTGGTCGGTGCCGCGATCGGCGCGACCTTGCTCGACGAGCCGCTGTGGGTGGGCGCTTTCGTCGGCGGCGCTTTGGTACTCGGCGCGGTCGCGCTGGAACTGCGCGGTCGCTGAGTCCGCGCACGGGACTTCTTCCCGATGCGTCTGTCTACTGTGGACTTACGGCAGCACGTGACATATGACTCGTTCGTGAACGATCGTGCGTTCTGCGGACCGGCCGGATGTCGCCTAGCGTTACTTGCAGCTTCCTGTCGGCGGGTGGTGTCACTCTCCAGGTGTGGGTCTGGGCAGCCATGCCGGCGAGGAGCTGACGACGCCGACACGGAGGAACGGTCTATGACGCGACTCGAAGCGGCCACGAAGGATCCGAACAAAGGGTACGTAGCTCTTTTAGGATGGAGCCTCAACGCTGTGGAGGCACTGGACCGGTTCGACAGGCGCTATGTCGTCGTCGCGCCGGACTGGGCCGAGAAGTACTGTGTGGAACACGATATTCCTTATCTGCCCTGGAATTTCGAGCGGCTCAACGACCGCTCGCTGGAGATCGCCGAGACGCTGCAACGCGAAGGCGTCGACGTCGCGATCCCGCTGTTCGAGGAAACCGTTGAGTGGGCGGGCGCGATCAACGCCGTCCTGATGGACAATCCGCGCCTGTTCGGTCAGGCCATGCTGCTGCGGGACAAGTCGCTGATGAAGCGGCGGGCGCAGCTCGGCGGGATCCGGGTCGGGATCTTCGAGGAGGCGCACGACCGGGACGACGTGATCCGCTTTCTCAAGCGGGTCAACCAAACGCTGCTCAAACTCGACGGTGATCCGAACGACCCGATCCACCTCAAGGCCTTCGACAAGGCCGGCTGCCTCGGGCACCGCGTCGTCCGCACACCCGACGACGTCGACGCGATCCCGGAGGAGGAGTTCCCGGTCCTGATGGAGTCGCATCTCGACGGCTGGGAGTTCGCCGTCGAGGCGTGGATCCACCAGGGGAAGATCAAGTTCCTCAACATCTCCGAGTACGTCACGCTGGGCTACTCGGTGTTCGTGCCCGCCACTCCGGAACTGGAGCGGTACCGGCCGCAGATCACCGCGCAGATCGAGAAGCTGATCAAGACCTTCGACATCGAGTTCGGCTTCGTGCACCCCGAGTACTTCGTCACCAACGACGGTGAGATGTACTTCGGCGAGGTCGCCTACCGGCCGCCGGGTTTCAAGGTGTTCGAGCTGCTCGAACGAGCCTATGGGTTCAACGCCTACCAGGGACTGGCGCTGGCCTTCGACCCGAAGACGACCGAGGAGGAGATCGACGCGTTCTTCCCCCAGGAGGTCGACGACGCCACCGGGGTCGCGGGCTGCTTCGGGGTCTACCCGCGCCGCCGCGTGGTCAGTGAGCTGCGGATTCCGCCGGAAACCGAGGATCACGACTACTACGAGTCACACGACCTCACGGCGCCGTTGGAGGAGACGGTCACCAAACGGACCGCGTTCGGTACCCACTGGGGTCTGCTGTACTTCTTCGGCGATGATTCCTATGAGATGCGTGACCTGCTGAAGCAACAGGAAGAGTTCGACTTCTACGTCTGACGGGCAGCCCCGCGCGCGCAGGAGACCGACCCGAGGGATGCCTTTGAAACCGACCGTCGATGTTCAAGGCGCGGCCGCCACGCTGGACAAACGCGTGGCCTCGCTCGACGACGCCATCAAGGTGATGGCCGAGACCCGCGACTTCGGCAAGCACACGAAGCTGCGGCGGATCCTGGAGGCGTTGCGGCGGGTCCTGATGCAGCCGGGCGGCGCCGCGGCTGTCCAGGCCAGAGCGCGGGTACTGGAGGAGGCGGGCCTCTTCCAGGGGACGGACTGGGCCACCCCGGAGATCCTGATCCCGGCGCTGGTCGGGCCGGGTCTCCACGCGGGCGACGCGGACACCGTGGTGATGGAGGCGTGCAGCGAGCTGCGCACGCTCGCCGTCGCCCACGGTGACTACGCGCACCCGACGATGTCCGCCGAGGACGCTCGCGAGTTCCTGTCCCAGGTGCTCGCGCTGAACCTGGAACTGCTGTTCACCCCGCCCACCGAGGCGGAACGACGGCGAGGCCGGACCGCGCGACTGATCAGGGATCTGTTCCGGCACGTCGCCGACGAGATCGGCTACGAGAGTGTGCTGGACAAGCTGGTCGAGGAGATCTGGCGGATCCTGCGGCAGCGTCCGATCCAGGTCGAGCAGGTGCAGTCGCTGATCACGCGGATCGCGGTCTACCGCGGGGATCCGGACGTCGATCTCGCCAGCGCCCCCGGGCAGGGCATCGACAGGCTGATCAGCGCGCTGTTCGGCACCACGGAGGCCTGCCGGGAGGACCCGGGCGTCGACGTCTTCCGGTCCCGGCTGGAGGCGATGGACGACGGTGGCCTGCAGTACGAGGCCACCGGGTTCGCCAGGGCGATGCACGACACCGGGCTGGTCTCGCCGTATCACGCCGAGCTGCTGCGGTTCCTGCGGCACAAGAGCGACTACCTGCTCGGGGAGGCACTCGGCCTGTCCGACACCGGCCGCAACTGCCTGCTGCGCCACCGCGACCTGATCCACCGGCTGATCGAGGTGGCGGTGCACACGCAGACCGCCCAGTGCGTCTACGGGCTGGCGCTGCTCCTCGACCGCGGCATCCTGCACGCGCCGCCGATGGTGCCCGCGCTGTGGCGTCAGCTGGGGCTGGAACTGTCCGAGAGCGCGCGCGAGCGGCTGACGACGGTGTTCGGCGACGAGCCGGGACCCGAGGCGAGGCTGATCGCGGGCGTGCTGTCGATGCTGGGCCTGCCGTTGGGCGTCGGACAGGGTGACAACCCGACCTGCCAGTCGGCCCGCGCGCTTTCGATGTGGGCCTACAACGACCCGGACTACCTGCTGCAGATCGTGGTCTGGGCGGCCCGCGACGACGAGATCGTCATGCATTTCGAAGGCCAGCCGATCTCGTCGAACGACAGCGCCGGAGGAGTCGCGACCACCCCTCAGACGGATCTGGATCCGGTGTCGTTGCTCGTGGTGCCGCACCTGGACCGGATCTACGCCGAGATGGGGCGCCGCTGCATCGGCAGGCCCGGTGATCCGCACCGCTGGGTCAACCCCGAATTCCACGGCTGGTGGGCCGCACGAGGGTTCCGGATCAACGTCGACGTCGAGACCGGGAACCTGATCGGGCTCGACACGTTCTTCCGGCAGTTCCACGTGAGCTACCACCCGGCCTACAACGGCGGGCAGCCGCTGATCCACCCGCAGCCCGCCGGGGTCGCCGTCACCGACAGCGCGGCCCGTTACGTCGGCTGGCACGCGATCACCATCCTGCGGGTCACCGCCGATCCGCAGGACGTCACCCGGGTGTACTTCTACAACCCGAACAACGACAGCGGACAGGACTGGGGCGACGGCGTCGTGGTCTCGACGGCGGGCAACGGCGAGCGGTTCGGCGAGGCCTCGCTGCCGTTCGACCAGTTCGCCTCGCGGCTCTACATCTTCCACACGGACCCGCTCGAACACGGTGAACCGGAGAAGGTGCCGGCGGAGGACATCACGCGGATCGTCGACTACATCGAACGCAGCTGGGGAGCCAACCGGCTGCCGGGCGGCACGCTGCAGGCTTCGAAGACCCCGCAGACCTAGCCGGGTCGTGGGCCGCTCTCAGGCGCTGGGTGTGTGGAAATAGGGACGTTCAACGTCCCTATTTCCACACACCTTTCACCCTGGGTGACATTTCACGCGGCCTCTCAGCGCCACCTTCGCCGCCGCTCACGACCCACTGGGCCGTCGTTTTGGTCGCCTGAAGTACATGAAGGACCCCTGACCCGACCCGCAGCGGAACGTCAGCCGGTGACGTCCAGGTGCGCGGGGACCGGGGTGGGCTTGGGCGCCTTGCCGCCGGGCTGGGGCTTGTCGCCCGGCTTGGTCGGCGGCTCCGGAGTTTCGTCCGCGGACTTGGCGCAGGTGGCCGAAGCGATGTCCAAGGTCTGCGTCTTGCCGAGCAGCTTGGCCGAAACCGCGGTCACGGTGAGGGTTCCGTCGGCGTTCTTGGTCTGCTTGTTCACCGTCAGTTCGAGCAGCGAGGCCACCGGGATGGTGGTGTTCGGCGCGACCTGGTCGAGTTTGATCGTCTTGCCGCCGACCTTCAGGTTCGCGATCGACACCGAACCCTTGCCGTTCCGGCACTCGGACTCGATCACCTCGGCGCTCAGGCCGGGCAGAGCGGCACCGGTGGGCAGCAGGCCGAGGTTCAGGGCGAGCCCGGCGACGCTGGATTCGGCGTGTCCCGGCTTCACCGCGGCGTTCAGCGCCTTCGCGCCGACCAGCGACGGGCCTTCGGTCGGCAGCGCCACCGAGGCGAGGGATTCCTTGCCCTGCCCGGAAACCGAAGGTGTGCGAGGGATCTTGACCAGACCGGACGCGGCGATGGCGTACGCGGATTCGGCCGGGGCGGCGATGGCGGGGGCGGCGGTGAGGACCAGACAGGCCGCCGCCGTGCAGGCGAGCACGCCGGTTGTGCGTGGGGACAAGGGAATTACCTCCGTGGTTCGAATATTCAGGTGATGTGCACGACGGTGCCGAGCGGCAACTCGACGAGGCGGTTCAGTGCCTCGCGGGTGACCCGGATGCAACCGTCGCTGGTGGCTTTGCCGACGAAGCTGTTGTCCGGCCAGGTATGCAGGCCGACCGTGCCGGGTCCGCCGCCGAAGGTCTCGTGCGAATCGGAATGGTTGCTCAGCGGCAGCACGATCGGGCTGTAGGTGTTCACGCTCTCCTTGATCGAGGCGAGGATGAACGCGCGGCCGGCGGGAGTGGGGTGTTCGGGCTTGCCGGTGCCGATGGTCCACGAGCCGGTTTGTTTACCGGCTTCGAGGATTTCCAGGCGGAATCCGGCGAGGTCCACGCGGACCTCGAAGTCGTTGTGCGCCGATTCCACGGCTTCCGGGGTGGCGTGCAGCCAGCCGGTCGCGCCGTTGGGACGCGTGGGAAGCAGCACCTGCGCCCAGTCGCCTTGCCGGGCGATCACCGGGACCCAGGTCGGGGAGCCGATCTGGGTTTCCGGGAGCCGGGCGATCGGCTCGGCACCAGGGGCGCTGTAGACGGCCGTGTCCGCCTTCGGGTGCAGGACTTCGCCGCCCGCGGGGAGCTCGTGGGCCGGGTCGGCCGGCGCGGATTTCAGTTCGCCGAAGGTGTTCGCTTCGGGCAAGGCGGCCAGCGCTTCGGGCGACGAAGAGTGCGGGGCCACGGGGGCGGCCGCCCCGCCGCCTTCGGCCTGGGTGGCGCCGCAGCCGGCCAGCGGCAGCACCACCAGCGCCAGTGCGAGGAGCGCGGTAGCCGCACGAGGGCGCGCGCCACCGCAAGAGGTCTGCAGTCGGGTCATTCAATGCCTGTCCATGCGCAGGGTCATTCGCAACGGGATGCGAATCCGGGACGGCTATCTCTAACAGCAAGGTCGTGCGCTGATCAATGTGTGCGGTGCCTATTCAGAGCGAATCTGCCTGCGGTTTTCCGGAGTTTCCGCAGTTCACGGGCGTTTGCCCGAGTTCACTCGATCGAGGCGAAAGGGCGATTTTTGTAACGCCGGAAGTAAACATACTCTGCGTATTTGTGCCTGCGGCCATTCGGTGGGAAACGACAGTGCGGCCTGGCGCGGTGATCACGCGGAGTGTCCGGCGGCGATCCCCGCGGTCAGAGCCAAGGCGGCGGCTTCGCCTCGGGAGCCGACGTCCAGTTTCCTCAGCACGCCCGCGACGTGGAACTTCACCGTGCTCTCGGTGATGCCGAGCGCCGCGGCGATGGTCTTGTTGCGCTGTCCCCGCGCCACGAGCCGCAGCACTTCGAGTTCGCGGCGGTTGAGGTCGGCGAGCACGGCCTCGCCGGTCCTGTCCGACTTCGGCTCGAAAGGGAGGACGACGGTGACGCGGCTGCCCCAGCCGGGAACTGCGTCCACCTCGGCGGTGGCGCCGAGTGCCTTCGCTCGCCCGTCGAGTTGCAGGCGCAGGCCCGCGACGTCGAGGCTGCCGGATTCCTGGTCACGAACGTCGAGGTGGAGGGCCGTTTCGTCGCTCGTCCACGCGATGCGGAGGCGGCTCAGATCCGGCTGGGTGGTGAACGCGAGCACCGCGGTGCACGTCATCGCGCGGGCGGCGTGGGCGACCTCGCCGGGCAGCGGCCGCCCGTCCTTCGAGGGCGCGACGAACTCGACTTCGGCGTCGTGGTGCCGCATCACCTGCCGGACTTCCCGGCGGAGCCTGCCGAACGCGATGTGCGCCGGTTCCTCGGACAGCGCGAGATCCGCCTGGTGCGCCGACCTCAGCGCCACCAGCGCGGCGGAGGCGGAGTCGGTCGCGACGAGGCGGGCGCGGTGGTCGTCCAACCGGGTGGAGCGCAACGCGGTCAGGATCGTCACGAGCGCGGTTTCGTGTGCGGCGGCCATCTCCACGATCGTGCGCGCGCGTTCGCTGGACGCCGCGCGCGACTCGGCGAGGTAGTCGGGGCTGGCCTGGGTGACTTGCTGGCGGATCGACGTCGCGACGATGCCGAAGATCTCCGCCAGCCGCGCGGGCTGGGGAAAGCGTTTGCGGCTGGGTCGCGGAACGAGCACGAGCAGTGTCCCGCCCGGATCCCGCACGGCCCAGACCGGGCGCGGGGCGCCGCCGAGAGTGGCCGTCGTGGTCAGGTGCCCGCCGGGTTCGACGAGCGACTTGAGCGCCTCGAGTTCGCGGATGGCCACCTTGTCGGTGATCTCTTTCGCGCCGGTGACCTTGCGCGGCCTGCCGGTACATTCCAAGGTGAAGATGACGAGGGCCTGGTGCGGCCAGTCCTCGGCGAGTAGCCGGGAGAACCGGACGGCGATCTCGGCCAGCGGGCCCTCGACGACGTCGCGCAGCGCGGGCAGGTCGACGGATTCGGGCATCATGGTCAGCCTAGCTCTTCCCCCGACCTGGCCGAAAGACCAGGTTTTCCTCGACCGACGGTCAGGTCGCGGTCAGTTCCGTCCCGGTTTAGCCTCGCGTCAGGCATGCGCCGCCGCGCATGTCTTCGTCGCCGAGCGGAGGAATCAGGGAATGCCACAACAGGTGCGCGGGGTGATCGCCCGGTCGAAGGGGGCGCCGGTCGAGCTGACGGACATCGTGATCCCCGACCCGGGACCCGGCGAGGTCGTCGTGTCGATCGCGTCCTGCGGGGTCTGCCACACCGATCTGACCTATCGCGACGGTGGCATCAACGACGAATTCCCCTTCCTGCTCGGGCACGAAGCGGCGGGCACCGTGGAGAGCGTCGGTGACGGCGTCGACTCCGTGCGGCCCGGTGACTTCGTCGTCCTCAACTGGCGCGCGGTGTGCGGGCAGTGCCGCGCTTGCAAGCGGGGACGGCCGCAGTACTGCTTCGACACTTTCAACGCGGCACAGAAGATGACGCTGACCGACGGCACGGAGCTGACGCCCGCGCTCGGCATCGGCGCGTTCGCGGACAAGACGCTCGTCCACGCCGGACAGTGCACGAAGGTCGACCCGGCCGTGGATCCCGCGGTAGCGGGCCTGCTCGGCTGCGGTGTGATGGCCGGTCTCGGCGCCGCGGTCAACACCGGCGGCGTCGGCCGGGGCGATTCGGTGGCCGTCATCGGCTGCGGGGGAGTGGGCGACGCCGCGATCGCCGGCGCTCGCCTGGCCGGCGCGGCGACGATCATCGCCGTCGACCGCGACGAGCGGAAACTGGAGTGGGCGCGAGGTCTGGGCGCGACGCATACGGTCAACGCCACGGAGACCGACGTCGTCGCCGCTGTCCAGGAACTGACCGGCGGTTTCGGCGCCGACGTCGTCATCGACGCGGTCGGCCGTCCCGAGACCTGGAAGCAGGCCTTCTACGCGCGCGACCTGGCGGGCACCGTGGTGCTGGTCGGCGTGCCGACGCCGGACATGCGGCTGGAGATGCCGTTGCTGGACTTCTTCTCCCGCGGCGGCGCGCTGAAGTCGTCCTGGTACGGCGATTGCCTGCCGGAGCGGGATTTCCCGATGCTGATCGACCTGCATCTGCAGGGCAGGCTGCCGCTCGACCGGTTCGTGACCGAGCGGATCGCGCTCGGCGACGTCGAGAACGCGTTCCACACCATGCACGCGGGTGAAGTGCTGCGCTCGGTGGTGATCCTGTGAGCGGGGACCCGCGGATCGAACGTGTCGTCACGAGCGGCGTCTTCGAACTCGACGGCGGCTCGTGGGAGGTCGACAACAACATCTGGCTCGTCGGGAACGACGCCGAGGTCGTGATCGTGGACGCCGCGCACGACGAGCAGGCGATCACCGAGGCCGTCGGCGGCCGTCGCGTGGTCGCCGTCGTGTGCACGCACGGGCACAACGACCACGTCACCGTCGCTCCGCAGCTCGGTGAGCGTCTCGACACGCCGGTCCTGTTGCACCCCGCCGACCGGGAACTGTGGGAGATGACCCACCCCGGGCGCGAGTTCCGGAGCGTGGAGGACGGCGAGCGGATCGCCGTCGCGGGCACGGATCTCGAAGTGCTCCACACCCCGGGGCACTCGCCCGGTTCGGTCTGCCTGCACCTGCCCGAGGCGAAGGCCCTGTTCTCCGGCGACACGCTGTTCTCGGGCGGGCCGGGGGCGACCGGACGTTCGTTCTCCAGCTTCCCGACGATCATCTCGTCGATCAAGGAGCGGCTGTTCGCGTTGCCGGACGACACCCGGGTCCACACCGGCCACGGCGACGGGACCACCATCGGCATCGAGGCGCCACACCTGGCCGAATGGATCGCCCGGGGCCACTGAGTCTCGCCGGCTCAGAGAAAGGCGCCAGCGTATGGCCGGAGTTCGGGGAGCAGCGCACGCCGTTCGAAGAGCAGGTCCTGAGCCGCGGGCAAGCGGACCCCGAACAGGCGGATGATCGCGGGCAGCGGGCCGATGATGTTCGGCGCCGCGAGGATGGCGTCGTCGATCATCAGCCAGCGCTTCGCTTCGCGCCCTTCGCGTCCGGCGAGCACGACAGCTCGGAGGCGTTCGGCCTCCGTGAGGAGCTGCTGCTCGGGGTGGGTCTCGGATTTCCCGGGACCCACCCGCCGCGGGATTTCGAGCTCGCGGCAGAGCCAATCCCTCAGCGCGGCGAGTTCCGGAGGGGAAGACGGCAGGTCCAGGATCTGCTCCTGGAGCGCGGCCGGTGTCCGGGCGTCGAGTGGCCGGTGCGCCTCGGCGCCCGGCGCCGGTTTGTCGAGAGCGCTCAACGGTGCGATGAAGCCGAAGCTGAAGTCCCGGATGAGTACGTCCCGGACCGCACGGGGGATGGTGTCGGACGTCCAGAGTGTGTCACCGAACTTGCCGATCACGATTTCGACGGCGGGGTCGGCGAGCGACAGCCGCCCTTGGACCTGTCCGTCCGGTGCCCGCGCCTCGGCCACCGGCCCGAAGTCGTCGCCCAGCCGCCGGGCCAGCGCGTCGAATCGTTCGCGCGCGACGTGCTCGTCGAAGTCCTGCGGCCGGATGAACCGGTCCGGGTCTTCGACTTCGCGCAGCACCGCGCACAGATCCTCGAGAGGCTTCCCCATGGCCGTGGATGGTTCCACAGGACGGGAAGCGCCCGCCACGGAATATCCTCGTGAGTGGTAAGTGCCGTTAGAACGGCACTTACCACTCACGAGGCAGGTGGCCTGAGCCGGTACTTTCGCGTGACCAGCGGGACGACACTTGTGATCAGATGGGCGGCACACGTGACTGGACGGGCGACACGCGTGACCGGACGGGCGACACCCTTGGCCCCTGACCGTTTTCGCCATTCACGAGGCTTTTCATCCGGCGCGAGCGGTGAGGCCGGTTAGGATCGCGTCGACGCCGAACAGGAAGGCCTCCGCCGATTCCCGCTCGTGGGCGGGCTCGTCGTCGACGATGCGGGCGCGCACGAGTTCGGCCCGGTTCTGTTCTTCCGCGACGAAGCCGAGTACATAGTGGACGATCGTGCGGGCGGCCCATTCGGCTTGGCGGTCGGCGAACTGTTCGGCGAACAACCGGTTCAGCGCCCGTGTCGGTGTCAGGACATCCGGCCGGTACGCCTGCACGAAGGACACGACCTCGGCGCCGTCGCGGACCCGGAGAAGTGCCGCGCGCAGGTCTCGCGCGGCACTGCGGGGATCGGCGGGTGACGCCGGGAAGTCGGCGAGGACGCGGGCGGCGACCACGGCGAGCAGTTCCTGTTTGTTGGCGACGTGGTAGTACAGCGCGCCGGGTTGCACGCCCAGATCGAGGGCCAGCCGCCGCATGGACAGGCTGCTCAGCCCACGCTCGCGGAGCAGCTCGTACGCGCCGTCGACGATCTGCGCTCGCGTCACCTTCACCGGGCCATTGTGCCCGCCGCCGTCGGGGCACCTTGCGCGGCCCTCGGCGCCCATCTACGATTTGAAAGGTGTTCAAAACGATGGATGACCTGGCCTCGCGCCAGCTGGCAGGCGGTGTCCTCGATCGTGACGACGCCCGCGCGGTCCTGAATACCCCCGACGACGAGGTGTTCGGCCTGGTCGTCGCGGCCGGACGGCTCCGGCGCGCGTACTTCGGGGATCGGGTCAAGGTCAACTACCTGGTGAACCTCAAGTCCGGACTGTGCCCGGAGGACTGCACGTACTGCTCGCAGCGGCTCGGTTCGTCGGCGCAGATCCTCAAGTACTCGTGGCTTTCGGCCGACGAGACGGTCAAGCAGGCGACGGCGGGTATCGAGGGCGGCGCGTCCCGGGTCTGCCTGGTCGCGAGCGGGCGCGGGCCGAGCGATCGTGACGTGGACCGGGTCGCCGGCGTCGTCGAGGCCGTCAAATCCGCCCACTCCGGCGTGGAAGTCTGTGCCTGCCTGGGAATTCTGCGGGACGGCCAGGCGGAGCGGCTTCGCGACGCCGGTGTCGACGCCTACAACCACAATCTCAACACGAGCGAGTCCCGGTACTCGGAGATCTGCTCGACGCACGACTACGAAGATCGCGTGGCCACCGTCGAGAAGGCCAAGGAGGCGGGGCTTTCCCCGTGCTCCGGGCTGATCGTGGGCATGGGGGAGAGCGACGACGAACTGATCGACGCGATCTTCGCCCTGCGTGACCTCGACAGCGACTCGATTCCCGTCAACTTCCTGATGCCCTTCGAAGGCACGCCGCTGGCGGGCACCTGGGAGCTGACGCCGTTGCGCTCGCTGCGGATCCTCGCGCTCGCGCGCTTGGCCTGTCCCACGAAAGAGATCCGCATGGCGGGCGGCCGCGAGATGCATCTGCGCTCGCTGCAGCCGCTCGCGTTGCAGGTGGCCAATTCCCTGTTCCTCGGGGACTATCTCACCAGCGAGGGACAGGCCGCGAAGGCCGACCTCGACATGATCGCCGACGCCGGATTCAAGATCCTCGGTGCCGACGAAAGTCCACATCGGACAGACGTCCTGGTCCGGTCACGCGGTGCCGGCACGGCTGTCGCCCCCAACGCATGAGCGCTCTGCTGGAGTGGCTCGTCCGTGCCGAAGAGGACAGGCGGCGGGCAGGCCTGGTGCGCAGGACCGACGTCCGGCGCAACCCGGGATCCCGGGGCGGCCTGCTGGATCTGGCGTCGAACGACTACCTCGGACTCGGCGCCGACCCTCGGGTCCGCGCGGCCGCGATCCGGGCCATCGAGACGTACGGCGCCGGTGCGGGCGCGTCGAGGGTCGTGACCGGAACGACGGCGGGCCACGTGGAACTGGAACGGGAACTGGCCCGCCTCACCGGGCAGCCATCGTGTCTGGCGTTCTCCAGTGGCTACGCGGCCAACGTCGGTCTGCTCGCCGCCTTGGGTTCCCCGGACACGGTGATCGTTTCCGACGAGCACGTCCACGCCTCGCTGATCGACGGTGCCCGGCTGTCCCGGTCACCCGTGCGGATCTGCCCGCACAACGATCTCGTCGCGCTCGAGACGCTGCTCCGGGAGCGCGAGCAGACCCGGGCGGTGGTCGTCGTCGAGTCGATCTACTCCGTACTCGGGGACGCGACCGACCTGGCGCGCGTCGCGGCGCTGTGTATCACCTACGACGCACTCCTGGTCGTGGACGAGGCACATGGGATCGGGGTGGCGGGCCAGGGGAGAGGCGCGGTCCACGCCGCCGGACTGTCCGGCGCGCCGCACGTCGTCGTGACGGCGACCCTGTCCAAGGCGCTCGGCACACAGGGCGGTGCCGTACTCGGTCCGCCGCTGGTGCGTGAGCATCTGGTCAACACCGCCCGGACGTTCATCTTCGACACCGGGCTCGCCCCCGCGGCGGCCGTCGGAGCCGCGGAAGCCTGCCGGATCATCGCGGCGGAACCGGAACGGGCAGGCGAACTGCACCGGATCGCGTCGGTGATCGCCGACGCCGCCGGGGTCCCGCACGCGCCCGGCGCGGTCCAGTCGATTCCCGCGGATTCCGCCGACCGTGCCGTGGCCGCCGCCGACGCTCTGTTCGACGAAGGCATCGTGGTCGGTTGCTTCCGCCCGCCGAGCGTCCCCGACGGCGTCTCCCGGCTGCGGCTCGTCGCCAGGGCGGGCGTCGATCCCGAGCAGGCCGAGCGGGCGGCGCGGCTCGCGGCTCGCTTGTCACACGCGGAATCCGTCAGCGCCTGAGTGGTCGGCGTTTCAATCGAGGGTTTCCGTCTGCGGCAACGGCCTTCCGGCTGTCTCCCGCATCGAGAAGGCCGCGACGAGCCCGATCGCGGCGGCGACCATGAGATACGGGCCGGGCACGAGAGTGCTACCGGTCGTGGAGATCAGGACGGTCATCAGGTAGGGCACGGTGCCGGCGAAGAGGGCCGCGGTGAGGTTGTAGGCGATCGACAGCCCGCCCTGGCGGGTGCGGGTCGGGAAGATCTCCGCGGACCACACCGCGTAGGTGCCGAGGATCGCGGCGAGCACGACGCCGAGCGTGAGCCCGCCGATCCACGTCCCGGTGAGGCCGGTGCGCATCAGGAGGTACGCCGGGGTCGCGAGGACGAAGAGCGCGATGCCCGCGCCGAGCAGGACGGGCCGTCGCCCGATCCGGTCGGAGAGACGGCCGAAGGTGGGCACGAGGACCAGCGCGAAGAGCGAGATCACGGTGGACAGCAAGGCGGCGCTGCCGGAGGAATGGCCGAGGTAGTCGGTCTGGTAGGTGACCAGATAGGTGAGCACCGCGTAGAACGGCACATGCATCATGGTCATCAGGCCCGCCGCCTGGAGCAGCTGCTTCTTGTTGGTGCGGAACAGTTCCCGCACCGGGCTGCGGGGCACCTCGCCGGTCGCCTCCAGCGCGCGGTACTCCGGGGTGTCCTCGATCTTGGTGCGGATGACGAAGCCGATGACCCCGAGCGGCGCCGCGAGCAGGAACGGGATCCGCCAGCCCCAGGACGCCAGCTGGGCTTCCGAGAGACCGATCGACAGCAGCAGGAACACCAGCGAACCGGCGAGGAATCCCAGCAGGGAACCGACTTCGAGCCAGCTGACGCCGAAACCCCGGCGGCGGCGCGGCGCGTATTCGGCGAGGAAGCTCGCCGCGCTGCCGAATTCGCCGCCCGCGGCGAAACCCTGCAGGAGGCGCAGGAAGACCAGCAGGACGGGAGCGGCGATCCCGATCGTCGAGTACCCGGGCAGCAGGCCGATCACCAGGGTGGCGCCCGACATCACGAAGATGACGATGGAGAGGGTTCGCTTGCGGCCGATCCGATCGCCGAGCGGCCCGAACACCAGCGCCCCGACTGGCCGGATCCCGAAGGAGACCGCGAAGACGCCGAACACGGCGAGCAGACCGGCGGTGGCGTCGCCCGCGGGGAAGAACACCGCCGCGATGGTGCTCGCGAGATAGGCGTAGGCGGCCCAGTCGAACCAGTGCACGAACACCCCGACGGCTCCGGCGGCGATGCTGCGGCGAAGCGCCGCGGGGTCTTCGGCGGTGGCGACGACTTCGCCCGGGGGAGAGTCCTGTGTGGTCATGATGCCTCCTTGAACCATGTCACGCGATGACGATCAGGCCGTCCGGTCCACTCCGGTCCAGGCCAGGGCGATCGCGCCGTCGAGCAGGGCGCGTTCGGCCTCGCCGCCGACGCAGTGCGCGGCGAACTCGCGCTGGTGGTTGAGCGCGGGCAGCGAGCCGATGCCGATGTAGGGGTGGATGGCGGGCACGACCTGGGAGACGTTGCCCATGTCGGTCGACGCCCGGTTCATCCGGGACGCCGTCCCGTCCGGCGCGAAGACGCGGCCGAGGTCGAGCGCGTTGGCGCGGTAGGCCGCCAGCGCGGTCTCGTCGGCGCGGAATTCCGCGTACGGCTTGCTTTCCGGCTCGATGGTCAGTTCGCAGCCGGTGGCCAGCGCGCCGGCTTCGAAGGTGCGCGTCACGCGCGGCTCCAGCTCGGCCAGCTCCGCGAGCGTCCCGGCGCGCACGTACCAGCGGCCGGTCGCGTGCTCGGGGATCGCGTTCGGCGCGTCGCCGGCGTGGGTGACGACTCCGTGCACGCGTGCCGACGCCGGAAGATGCTGCCGGAGCAGCCCGATCGCGACCTGCGCGACGGTGAACGCGTCGGCCGCGTTGATCCCCGCTTCGGGATACGCGGCGGCGTGCGCCGATCGGCCGCGATAGGAGACCTTCGAGTGACTGACGGCGAACGGGCGTGCCTCGGCGACGTCCACGGGCGCGGGGTGGACCATCATCGCCAGGTCGACGTCGGCGAACGCGCCCCGGTCGAGCAGCTCGATCTTCCCGCCGCCGCCCTCCTCGGCGGGCGTTCCGTAGACCTCGACGGTCAGCCCGGCGTCGTCGGCGACGGCGGCCAGGCCGAGGGCGGCGCCGACCGAGCTCGCCGCGATGAGGTTGTGGCCGCAGGCGTGGCCGAGACCGGGCAGCGCGTCGTATTCGGCGCACAGCGCGATCCGGGCCGGGCCGTCGCCGAAGCTCGCGTGGAACGCCGTTTCGAGGCCCAGATAGCCGGAGGTGACGGCGAAACCGGCCCGGTCGAGCAGTTCCGGCACCATCGCGGCGGCGCGATACTCCTCCCAAGCCGTCTCGGGGTCGGCGTGCAGCCGTTCCGAAAGCCGGATCAGCGCGTCGGCGTGACGATCGACCTCGGCGCGGGCCGCGGCCTTCGGCGTCGTCATCCTTCGTCCCCCGGAACGCCGTAGGACGGCGCCGTGCCGGGGTCGAGCGCGCGGGTCACGTAGTCGTCGCGCTGGGGGAGCCACACGTCGAGCAGCTCCGCCAGCTTGCCGACGGGGTCGTCGGCCCAGTCCACCCGCAGGTCGGTGATCCGCCAGTCCACATCGGACACCACGGCCAACCCCGCCGAGCGGACGGGGCCTTCTTCCCCGCCCGCGTCGAGACCTGCCTGTAGCGCCGAAACGAGCCGTTGCTCCAGCTCACCGGTCGAGGACAGGAAAGCGTCCACAATGGACTGCGGGATATGCTCGCCCGCCAACATGTTCCCCGCCGCCACGACACCATCGGCGGTCGCTGTCGCGTGGGTGCCGAGCGTCCGGTCTCCGCTGTAGGCGAACCCGGGGCCGGTCGGCCCGAGCACGGTCAGCTGCCGGTACTCGACGCCGGACGCCGCCGCGGTCACCTCGGACAACGCCCGCTCGGCGTCCCCGTGCTCGGCCAGCCGGTCGAGCAGACGCCCGCCGAGCCGGGGGTCCGTCACGTTCTGGGAAGCGGCCGCGCCGACGCCGGGGACCAGATGCGCGACGCGGGCGGCGACGGCGGGACTGGACGAACTGGCCGCGATCCCGAAGCGCACGATGCCGCCGGAGTGCTCGCGGGCCACGATCGAAAAGGTCATTTCCCCTCCTCCGGGATCACCGCGACGGCGTCGATCTCGCACAGCCATTCCGGGCGGGCGAGCGCGGACACCACGACACCGGTCGAGATCGGGTACACGCCCTTGGTCCAGCGGCCGACGACGCGGTAGACGTCTTCGCGGTAGCGCGGGTCGATCAGGTAGATCGTGAGCTTGACCAGGTGCTCCATCCGGCTGCCCGCTTCTTCGAGCAACAGCGCGATGTTGGCCATCGCCCGCTCGGCCTGCGCGGCCGCGTCGCCGATCCCGACGGACTCGCTGGTGTCGAGGTCCTGGCCGATCTGGCCGCGGACGTAGACCGTGCCGTTGGCGACGACGGCCTGGCAGAGGTCGTTGTCGAGGTTCTGCTCGGGATAGGTGTCGCGCGTGTTGAACGGGCGGATGCGCCGGTGGACGGTCACTGCTCGGCCTTCCCTGGAGGGGGTACGGCCCGCCGGTCACGGGCCCCGTCGCCACAGCGTGACGGCGGGCCGGTGTTCTGTACAGAAGATGTTTCAGGAGCAATGCATCGATAATTCAGATGCAAGTCACTTGGCCTTGGATCTGTGAATCAGATCTTGAAGGACGAAAACATCTGTTGGACACAGGCAACGCTTCACCGCCACGATCCAAGGAGACATACGAGACGCGAAGACGAACCGGGAAGTCCCGGAGTGGAGGTCTGGATGCCGAGCCAAGAGGTGGAGGCCCTCGTCGTGGGCGGGGGCCAGGCCGGTCTGGCGATGAGCGAACACCTGAGCGGTCACAGGGTCGCGCATCTCGTCGTCGAGCGGAACAGGATCGCGGAGCGCTGGCGTTCGGAGCGGTGGGACTCGCTGGTCGCGAACGGTCCCGCGTGGCACGACCGCTTTCCCGGTCTGGAGTTCGACGGCCTCGGCCCCGAGGACTTCCCCACGAAGGAGCGGGTCGCCGAGTATTTCGAGGCCTACGCGGAAAAGATCGCGGCGCCGATCCGGACCGGGGTCGAGGTGACCTCCGTCCGGAAGAACGAGGGCCGCCCGGGGTTCCACGTGGAGACTTCGGACGGGACCATCGAGACGCGGTACGTCATCGCGGCGACCGGGGCGTTCCAGCGGCCCGTGATCCCGCCGATCGTGCCGGCGGACGCCGGGATCTCCCAGGTCCATTCCAGCGGCTACCGCAATCCCGGGCAGTTGCCGGAAGGCGCGGTTCTGGTGGTCGGGGCCGGGTCCTCAGGCGTGCAGATCGCCGAAGAACTCCGCCGGTCGGGACGGCGCGTGTACCTCTCCGTCGGCCCTCACGAGCGGCCGCCGCGCAGGTACCGCGGTCGCGACTTCTGTTGGTGGCTCGGCGTTCTCGGCAAGTGGGACGCCGACACCCCGCCGCAGGGGGCGGAGCACGTCACCATCGCGGTCAGCGGTGCGCGCGGCGGGCACACGGTGGATTTCCGGGCCCTCGCCGGGATGGGGATCGAACTCGTCGGCCTGACCTCTTCCTGCGACGACGGCGTTCTCCGCTTCGCGCCGGACCTCGCGGCGAACCTCGCCCGGGGCGACGCGGGCTATCTCGCGGTGCTCGACGAAGCCGACGCCTACGCCACCCGCAACGGCCTGGACCTGCCCGAGGAGCCGGAAGCCCGGGTGCTGGGGCCGGATCCGGACCGTGCCGCCGACCCGATCCTGGAGCTCGACCTCGCCGCCGCCGGAGTCCGCTCGATCGTCTGGGCGACCGGCTTCGCCGTCGACTACGGCTGGCTGCGGGTCGACGCGTTCGACGAGAACGGCAAGCCGGACCACCGGCGAGGGGTGTCCGCCGAACCCGGCGTGTACTTCCTGGGCCTGCCCTGGCAGGCGCGCCGCGGTTCGAGTTTCATCTGGGGGGTGTGGCACGACGCCAAGCTCGTGGCGGACCACATCGCGACCCATCGCGCCTATCTGCGGTACCGGTGAGCTTCAGCGGGTGTAGTGGGTGCGGCACAGCTCCCGGAACTCCTGCGCCCGCCGGGTGAGCCGGGCCCCGCGCATCGAGGCGACGACGATCTCCAGCGCCGGGACGGCGTCGGTGAGCGTGAGCGGCACGGCTTTCGCGCCCGAGTACGTGGTGTCGTCCGGCGGGCGCTGGTTGAGCAGGGCGAAGCCGTGGCCGGACGCGACGAGCGAGCGGACGGTCTCGTAACCGGTGCTGCGGTGCCGGATCCGCGGTTCCACCCCGACGTCGCGCAGGACGGACTGCAGGTATTCGCGGCTGTGGGGCAGGTCGAGGAGCACCATGGGCTCCTCGGCCAGCTCCCGCAGTGACACCCTGCGGCTTTTCCGCCGCGCGAGCCGGTGGCCCTCGGGCACCAGCGCGTACGGAGCCGCGCTGCCCACGACCTCGCGGTCGATGTCGTCGTCGAGGTCGTAGCCGTAGAGCAGGGCGAGTTCGGTACCGCCCGATCGAAGGGCCGTCTTCAGCGCCTGGTGTTCCCCTTCTCGCAGGGACACGTGGACCTGGGGATGCCGGGCCTCGAACTTCGCCAGCAGGCTGGGCAACCGGAACGGCGCGAGAGTGGCGAAACAGCCGATCGTCAGCGTTCCCACCAGCTCGGTGCCGGACTGCCGCGCCGCCTCGACCAGCTCGGCCCCGTGCGCGAGGAAGTTCAGCACCCGCTTGTAGAACGCCTCGCCCGCCGTGGTCAGGCTGAGCCCGCGGGCGTGGTGGCGCAGCAGGAACTGCACGCCCATCTCCTTCTCCAGCTGCGCGATCGCGGTCGACACGGCCGACTGCGAGACCACCAGCTCCTTCGACGCGGCCGTCATGCTCAGATGCCGGGCCGCCGCCTCGAAATAGCGCAGTTGCACGAGGGTGAAGGACGGTTCGTTCATGGAGACATCCTGCCCTTCAGCGTTCGCGGTGGCCGAGGCCGGCGGAGACCTGCCGCGCCGCACCGCCGATGACGCGGTTCAGGCCGCGCATCCGGGCGGCGGGCATGTACGGCCGCGTCGCCGAAACGCTGATGGCCCCGGCGATCGCACCGGTGGCGTCCCGGATCGGCGCCGCGACACAGCGGATGCCCGGTTCGTTGTCCTCCAGGTCCAACGCCACCCCGGATTCCGCGTACTCGCGCATGCGGGCCAGGAACGCGTCGAGGTCTTCCGGACGCACCCGGCCCGGCTCCACCGGCGTTTCCGCCAGATACAGATCCCGCCATTCCGGCCCGGAATCCAGCAGGAGCGCCATCCCGACACCGGTGCGGGTCAAGGGCATCCGGTGCCCGATCCGGGAGCGCATCTCCGCGCCCCGTGAGCCAGGCAGCTTGTCCAGGTACAGCACCGAATCGCCGTCGCGGACGGCCAGGTGCACGGTGTCGCGCAACTGGGCGGCCAGCTCCTCCAGCACCGGCCGGGCGACCACCGGCAGCGGACTGCCGTGCAAGGCCTGGAAACCCAGCTCGATGAGCGTGGGACCGAGGGTGTAGCCGTCTCGTCCGCTGCGCAGGTAACCCTCGCTCACCAGCAGCTGGACCAGCCTGTGCGTGGTGCTGCGGCCCAGTCCGGTGCGCTCGACCAGGGTGCGGAGGTCGGTCGCGCCGCCCGCGACCGCGCGGATCACCGCGAGGCCGCGGGCGAGGGTCTGGGTGCCGGGCGGCGCTGGGTCGGACATGCCGAAATCCTACATATAGGGACGCCGATCGCATTATCGGGAACGCGACCGCACGATGTCGCTCGTGACGGACACCGAACCCGGCCTGATCGCGCTCGACTGGGGAACCTCCGGTCAGCGCGCCTGGCTGCTCGACACCGAGGGGGAGATCCTCGACGCCCGCCGGAGCTCGCGTGGACTGCTCGCGATCACCGAAGATGTCGATCCGGGTGACAGAGCGGCCGTCTACGAGTCGGCCTTTCTGGAGATCCGCGGTGATTGGCCCACGCTCCCGGCCATCGCGTGAGGAATGGTGGGCAGTGCGCAGGGCTGGGTCGACGCGGGCTATCGCACCGTCCCGGCGAGGCCGGACTCCACCTCGCTCGTGCCCGTGTCCCACCGCGACGGCGTGCTCCACGTCGTGCCCGGCCTGCGGATCCCGTCCGGCGAGAGCCCCGGCGACGTGATCCGTGGTGAGGAAACGCAGCTGGTCGGTGTCCTCGACGCACTCGGCGACGTCGATGGGCCGGTCACGGTGGTGCTCCCCGGTACGCACAGCAAATGGGTCCGCGTCGAGAACGGGCTCGTGACGGACTTCGCCACCGCGATGACCGGCGAGCTGTACGGATTGCTGATCGCGCACGGCATCCTCGCCCGTACAGCCACCGGCCCGGTGTCCGACGACGAGGCGTTCTCGCGAGGTTTGGCGGCGGGACGGCGCTCGCGAGGGCTCGCCACCGAGGCGTTCGGTGCCCGCCCGCTCGTGCTCGACGGCGTGCTGGCTCCCGAAGCACTTCCCGACTACCTCTCGGGCGTGCTCATCGCCGACGAGGTCGCGCACCTGCTGCGTGACCCCGATTCCCCGCTGGTGCTGTGCGGTGCCGTCGGACTCTGCCGCCGCTACGCCCTCGCGCTCGCCGAGCGGGGAGCGGAGGCGACGGTGCTGCCGGAAGAGATCACCGCCCGGGGGCTGTGGCGTACCGCGACCGCCGCCGGACTGCTCGAAGACCGTCTCGAAAGGACACTGAAGCCGTGACCGGTTTGATCGCGATCCTGCGCGGAGTGACCCCGGCCGAGGTCGTCGGCGTCGGCCGGGCGCTCGTCGACGCGGGATTTCCCGCCATCGAGGTGCCGCTGAACTCGCCGGAGCCGTTCGAGAGCGTCCGTTTGCTCGCCGACGCGTTCGGCGAGTGGTGCGCGATCGGCGCGGGCACCGTGCTCTCCACCGAAGACGTCGGGCGGGCGCGGGCGGCGGGAGCGCGGATGATCGTGGCGCCCAACTGCGATCCCGCCGTCATCTCCGCCGCCTTGGCCGAGGGCATGACGCCGTATCCGGGCGTGGCCACGCCGACCGAGGCCTTCGCCGCCTTGGCCGCGGGCGCCCGGCATCTCAAGCTGTTCCCCGCCGACGCGGTCGGCATCGGGGGGATGAAGGCGTGGCGCGCGGTGCTGCCGTGCGAGGTCGAACTGCTGCCTGTCGGCGGAATCGACCAAACGAACCTGGCGGCCTGGGCCGCCGCCGGAGCGGCCGGAGCGGGACTGGGTTCCTGCCTCTACCGGACGGGTGACAGCGCGGACGCGGTCGCCGTCCGGGCTCGCGAACTGTGCCGGGTCTGGCAGCAGGCCAACGGCTGAACCGTCGCACGGATGGGAAAACGATGAAGATCACGTCAATGACGACATATCAGGTGCCACCGCGCTGGTCGTTCCTGAAGATCGAAACCGACGCGGGCATCACCGGATGGGGTGAGCCGGTCCTGGAGGGCCGCGCCGCCTCGGTGGCCGCGACCGTCGAGGAGCTTTCCGACTACCTGATCGGCAAAGACCCTTCTCGCATCGAGGATCTGTGGACGGTCCTCTACCGCGGCGGGTTCTACCGCGGCGGGTTCTACCGCGGTGGCGGTATCCACATGAGCGCGCTGGCCGGGATCGACCAGGCCCTGTGGGACATCAAGGGCAAGGCGCTCGGCGTGCCCGTTCACGAACTGCTCGGCGGGCGGGTCCGCGACCGGATCAAGGTGTACTCGTGGATCGGCGGTGACCGTCCCGCCGAGACCGCCCGCGCCGCGCGTGAGGTGGTGGACCGCGGGTTCAGCGCGGTGAAGATGAACGGGACCGAGGAACTGTCCTATCTGGACACCTGGGACAAGGTGGATCGCTGCGTGGCCAACGTAGATGCCGTTCGCCAGGCAGTGGGCCCGAACGTCGGCATCGGGGTGGACTTCCACGGTCGCGTGCACAAGCCGATGGCCAAGGTCCTGCTGCGCGAACTGGAGCCGTACCGGCTGATGTTCGTCGAGGAACCGGTGCTGTCCGAACACATCGACGGCTTCGCGGACGTCCTGCGCAACTCGCCGATCCCGATCGCGCTCGGTGAACGGCTGTTTTCGAGGTGGGACTTCAAAGCGGTGCTGGCCTCGGGCGCTGTCGACATCATCCAGCCGGATCCGTCGCACTGCGGCGGCATCACCGAAGCGCGCAAGATCGCGCACATGGCCGAGGCCCACGACGTCGGCCTGGCCCTGCATTGCCCGCTCGGGCCGATCGCGCTGGCGGCCTGCCTGCAGATCGACGCGGGCTGCTACAACGCGACGATCCAGGAACAGAGTCTCGGCATCCACTACAACACGAGCAACGATCTGCTGGACTACGTCACGGATCCGTCGGTGTTCGCCTACGACGACGGACAGGTCGTCATCCCCGACGGGCCGGGGCTCGGGATCGAGATCAACGAGGAGTACGTCGCCGAACGCGCGGCGGAAGGACATCGCTGGCGGAACCCGGTGTGGCGGCACGCCGACGGCTCGTTCGCGGAATGGTGAGCGCGATGACGACGTCCGTCCACACAGGACCAGCCACGCGCCCGTCCCGGTACCGCGTGCTGATCGCGGGGATGCTGTTCATCACCGTCGTCATCAACTACCTGGACCGCTCGAACCTGTCGATCGCGATGCCCGCCATCGCCGGCGAACTCGAGCTGTCCAAAGCGGAACAGGGCCTGCTCCTGTCCGCTTTCGGCTGGACCTATGCCGCGTTGCAGCTTCCCGGCGGCTGGCTGGTCGACAAGATCCCGCCGCGGCTGCTCTATCCGGCCTGCCTGATCCTGTGGTCACTCGCGACGCTGTTCATGGGCGTGATCGGCGGATTCGTCGCACTGATCGCGCTGCGGCTGATGGTCGGTGCCTTCGAGGCGCCCGCCTACCCGATCAACAGCAAGATCGCGACCGTCTGGTTCCCGGAACGCGAACGCGCCACGGCGATCGGTTTCTACACCTCGGGCCAGTTCATCGGCCTGGCTCTGCTGACGCCCGTGCTTTCCTGGCTGCAGGCGATGCTTTCGTGGCACTGGGTGTTCATCGCGACCGGCCTGGTCGGCGTTCTCTGGGCGGTGCTCTGGTACGCGAAATACCGGGAGCCGCGCGACTCGCCTGCCAACGAGGCCGAGGTGGACCTGATCCGCTCCGGCGGGGGCCTGGTGGACCTGGCGCGTGAGCGGCCCGAGCGGGCGCGGATCACGCGGGCGGACCTGGCGACCGTGCTGGGCAGCCGAAAGCTGTGGGGCATCTACTTCGGCCAATTCTGCCTGACCTCGACGCTGTGGTTCTTCCTCACCTGGTTCCCGACGTACCTCGTCGAGTACCGGGACATGGACTACATCAAATCCGGCTTCCTGGCTTCGCTGCCGTTCATCGCGGCTCTCGTCGGAGTGCTGACTTCCGGTGTGCTGTCAGACTTCCTGGTCCGGCGTGGCGCGTCGCTCAGCGTGGCACGCAAAGGCCCGATCATCGCCGGGCTGGTGCTGAGCACGGTGATGGTCGGAGCCGGGTTCACCGACTCGACGACGCTCGTCATCGTGATCCTTTCGGTCGCCTTCTTCGGGAACGGTCTCGCGTCGATCACCTGGTCGCTGGTCTCCGCGCTGGCGCCGCGACGGCTGCTCGGGCTGACCGGGGGGATGTTCAACTTCATCGGGAACCTGTCGTCGATCGCCACCCCGATCGTCATCGGCCTGATCGTCACCGACGACAGCTTCGCGCCCGGCTTCGCCTACATGACGGTGATCACGATCGCCGGGATCCTTTCCTACGTCTTCCTGGTCGGCAAGGTCGAACGCGTCGCCGAACGGACCGGCGTCACCACGGCGTAGCGCCCGCCTGGGGCCGGACGTCGGTCAGGGTGGTCGTGAGTGGCAAGTGGGATTATCGAAGGGTAAGGCAAAGGTGCCACTCACGACCAACCCGAGGGTGGCGGTTCAGTCGCCGTCGATACGGCCCGCCCGCTACACCGTCACGCGGATTCCTTGGTGAGGAAGAAGTACGCGTAGCGCTCGTCGAGTTCGTTCCGCGGCACCAGCCGGACCGCTCGCGGAATGAGGCCGCAGCGTTCGGAGAGTTCCCAGAACCCGTGGATCGGGTAGGTCGTCATGCTCGCCAAGCCACGGCGATAGGAGCGTCGTCGTGGTTTGGTGAGCCAGTCGCCGGTTTCGTATTTGATCTGGATCAGAGCGAGACCGCCGGGGGCGAGGAGGTCGTGGGCGATGCGCAGCAGTCGTTCGCCGTATTCCGGCGACGGGATCAGCTCGAATACGTAGAAGGACAGGAAGACGTCGCAGCCGCCGTCGACGTCCCCGAGCACGGATTCCGGGGCGGCGACCTCGACGGCCACCGGCCGGAAGGCCGTGTCGCAGACCTTCGCGATCTGCGTGCCGCACTCCTCGAGCGAGTCACGGGAGATGTCGACTCCGATGAACTCCTTGGCACGGGGTGCGAAATGCACCGCGTTGGCACCCCCGCCGCAGCCCCACTCGATCACCCGGTCCCAAGGCCGGGTGAACGACGTCAGGCGTGTTCCGGCTTCGAACAGGGCGAGGTGGTCCGCGCCGATCCGGTCCCACAGGTCGTTGTCCTGGAAGGCCGGGGCGTCCCGCCAATGGGAGTCGGCGGCCCAATGCGATCCGCTCGGCCGCCGCCAGTAGTTCTGTGCGTCGGCGGCGATCGTCGAATCGGGCTGCCGGAGACCCGCGGTCGCCAAGGCGCGTTGCAGGAGGTCTTCCATGGTGACGGCGAGACGTTTGCCTTGGCTGATGGCGATCTCCCAAGGCTTTTTGATCGTGACGGTCGAGTCGGGTCTTTCTGGCATGGGAAAACCCTTCGCTGAAGGTCGCGGACACGGATCGCCGTCGACTGGATGAGGGCGATGCGTGCGGTGCCGTGGTTCGTCACAGTTCTTCGGTGTAACGGGTGATTAAGAAACCTCAGTGAAAGAGAGGAGGCCCGCGTCGTGGCCGGGCGCGCCGCAACAGGACCTCAGTCGCGCTATTCGTTCCGTCCCAACGGAAAAGCGGTGACCGCAGCGGCGAATGGACCCGGTCCGCCGTCGCCGGGACCCTGCCGAGAGCCTGTCGGACAAAGCCGTGGAGGGTACGCAGCGCGGAATCCGCGTGCGTGAGCAGAAGACCCAGAAGCACTATGGCGAGCGCGTTCATGCCGAGCGCGAACCACGGATCGACTCCGTCCGGAACCGGGGCGATCCGATGGTGGGTCAGATGCGTGGGAAGAAGCAGCACGTCGTGCAGGATCGCCTGTGCCACCGCGACAGCGCCGATCGCGGCGATCGGCCCCCGGAACCGGCCGACGGCAACGGTGCCCGCCCAGCCGACCGGGCCGACGATGGCCAGAGCCATGCCGAGGTGGGGAATCACCCCTCCGCCGAGAACGTGAGCCGTGACCCCGAGCGCCGCCGCCGCGATGGCGGGCACCACGGTGCGGGCGATCTGGACCACAGTCGGAAGGCTCTCGGAATCCCGTGCCACAAAGCCAGCTTACGTGTTTCTCGGGAGCGGGTGGCCATGCAAATGGTTGCCCTGGAACGGGCGGAGTTGGGCGGATTCGTGCGAGAGCTGCGGGGCGTGTTCGCGGACCGGAGAAACGGAAAAGGTGAACACACCCCGGACCGGAAGCAGGGTGCCGCGACGTCGTCTCCAGAGACGCCGATGAGCGAACGGCCGCCTCCGGTCCGGGAGCCGGATCGGACGACCGTCGACACGGTGGCAGGCGGTGGCGATATGTCGATGTGGGAGGAGGGCGGCTCGCCGCGCGCGGCCGGGCTCACCCGTCCCGGCGCCGTGGCCGTCGCACCGGACGGCACCGTTTATGTCGCCACCGGGACGCGAATTCTCGCGATCGATCAGCGCGCGGGAACGATCCGCACCTTCGCGGGCACCGGGGAGACGGGTTTCGGCGGTGACGGTGGGGAGGCGACGAAGGCCACGTTCTCCTAGGGCGGATTCGGAGGGTTCGGCATCGCTGTCGGTCCGGACGGCACGCTCTACATCGCCGACCTGCTGAACTACCGCGTCCGTGCGGTCGACCCGAAGACCAAAACGATGCGCACCGTGGCAGGCCGCCCCCACGCGGGCGATTCAGGGTCGGATTTCTTCCCGAAACCGAACGACCACGGTAATCCGGCGACAGGCACCTTCGTCGAACCGGACGCGATCGCCGTCGACGTCGCCAAGAACACCTTCACCCCGGTCGGCGGCGCCGAGGTCCGGGATCCGGTGGACCTTTCGGTCACCCCGGAAGGGAAGGTGCTTGTCGTCGCGGCGGGCGGGATGGGCAAGGTGGTGTACAGCCTGGACCCGGTGACGGCTCGGCTGACACCACTCACCGGCGGAAAGTGCCCTTCGGCGACGGCGGCGACCCGATGGAGGCGAGTCTGTCGGCCATCGCCGGGGTGGCCTCCGGACCGGACGGCACCGTGTACGTCACCGACCAGCAGCACAACCGGGTGCGCTCGATCAGGAGGGAATCGCCTGACCGACGACTGGGAACTCTCCGACACCTAGGACGGCTCGTTCTACCGCGACGTGCACGAACGGGACGAAGTCGACCTTGACGCGCCCGGGACATCGCCGTGGACACGGACGACGGGACAGTCCGCACCGTCGTGGGTACGACCAGGCAACGTGGCTCCGGCGATGTACCGCCCGACGAAACCCCGCTGCGGGGTCCGGCCGCGCTCCCTCTCGGTCGCGACGGTCCTTTACGTCATCGACGGAGTCGGGTCCACCACCCGGATTCTCGCCGTGAACCGGTCCACCAATCAGCTGCGCACGGTGCTTTCGCCGCTCCGGAACGGGACCGGCCCGCAGGACATCGCCGCCGTGCCGGACGGCACGCTGTACGTCGCCAACGGCGATGACACCGGCGTTTGCGCGATCCGGCCCGGCAAGGGGGAGTGCGAAACGATCGCGGAGGCGGTACCCGGGCGAAAAGGGGGTGTCCCCGCCGACGCGGTGGCGGTCGGCCGGGACGGGACCGTGTACGCCGCGGTGAGCCTGAACGCCCGGATCGTCGCGATCGATCCGAAGACCCGGCGGGTCTGGACCATCGCGGGCGTCACGGGTACCAGGGCGCCACCGGTGACGGCCACTTCCGCGGAGATCGGCCAACCGGCCGGGCTCGCGGTCGGTGCCGACGGCACGCTCTATTTCGCGGACTTCGCGAATCACCGGATCCGTGCGATCGACCCGGCCACCGGAAAGATCCACGCGGTCGCCGGCACCACCTCCTTCGCGGGCGAGTTGATCCCGGAGAAAGCCGTCTACGCAGGCGGTTCGTACACCGGCGACGACGGCGTCGCCTGCCAAGCGACCCTCAACGCGCCACGCGGGCTCACGGTCAGTCCGGGCGGGGCGATCTACGTCGCGGACTCCGGCAACAACCGGGTCCGGGCGATCGGAACCGTGCTGACCCCACCGGCCTCGTGCTGCGGCCGACGACGTACCTCTTCGGCGGTCTCGGCCTGCTCGCGTCGGGCGGTCTGGTGATCGGCGGGCGGTGGCGACGCCGCCGGTCCACCCGCCGCGAGGACACCTCCGTGCCCGAGACGGCCCAGACCGCGTAGGAAAAGTGGCGAACCGGGCGAGAATCCCTGGAGGAAGGAGTCATCGTGAAGGGACCGATTTCGAACGGCGGCAGCCGAGCGTTTCGCGTTTTGTGCCCGGCCCGTGCCGTCGTGCTGTCCGGCGACGCGGGCGAGGTGCTTTACCGCCAAGTGCGCGAGGGGACCGAGAAGGACAACGAGCAGGCGAGGGCGGTGCGCGTGAAGGACGCGGAACGGCGTCTGCGGCCACCGGACTGACGCCTGGCAGGCCGGGGTCCCGGCGCGAATCACCGTTGTGGTGATTCGATCTTGGGCTCCGCCTGGTTATTCACGCGGAATCACCTAGTAATTCCTGTCATCGGCTTGGAATGCTCAATGCGGCGGTCGCGGGCAAGGGGGCGGCGCCAATTCGGTTTCCATTGTTCCTGCCGTGAATGGCGGGTAAGGCAGGAGATCCTGATGGTTCGGTTGAAACGGATTTTCCAAGGGTTGTCCGTCGGTGTGGTCGCGATGGCTTCCATGGCGGTAACGGCCGCGCCTTCCAGCGCTTCGGCCGCTGTGCCGCGGGGGCCGGACGGTGTGAGTCACCTGTCGGTCGCGGCGAAGACGGCGCGCACCGCGGCGGTCCTCCCGGATATCGTCTGCACCATCCAGACCACGATCGATCTGGTCCTGGTTTCGATTCCCGGGATGCAGCTGCCTTCGGTCGTCACCGCAAAGTCGGCGACGACCTGCCCGGTACCGATGGACAATCTCACCGCGCAGGTGGAGCTCTACGAGGTGCGTAACGGGTCGCTCGCCATCGCCGGGATCGGCAACTTCGGCAACGGCCCGGGTTTCCAGCAGAGTTCCCAGGCGGTGGCGGACTGCCCGGTCGGAGCGGTGCGGACCTACCTGGCGATCGGTAACCACACGGCGGCGAAGGCCAGTTACGTGTCTGCCAAGGGGCGGTCCGGCAGTGGTGCGTACACCTTCCGGTGCTAGGCGCTTGCCGGGAACTGTCCGGGCCGGGCTCACATCTCGCGGGGCTGCGTCGTCGGTTGGGCAGAACACCCCAACGACAAAGGAGATCGCGATGGAAGCCCGGCTCGACTACTTCGGCAACCCGGTCGGGGGAAAGTTCCTGAAGACCATCATTTCGGCGGGGAAGGCGCTGGCCGGCTCATCTCTGCCGCTGACGATCCAGGAGCTGGTGCGGATGCGCGCGAGCCAGATCAACGGCTGCGCGGTATGCCTCGACATCCACACCAAGGAGGCCGCCGCCGCGGGCGAATCGGACGTGCGGATCAATCTGGTCGCGGCGTGGCGGGAGGCGACGGTCTTCACCGACGCCGAGCGCGCCGCGCTGGAGGTGACCGAGCAGGCCTGCCGGATGGCCGACGGCGGTGGCGTCACCGACGAGGCGTGGGCGAATCTCGCCGAACACTTCGACGAGGACCAGCTCGCCGCGCTGGTGGCGGTGATCTCGCTGATCAACGCCTTCAACCGGGTGAACGCCATCGTCCAGAACCCCGCCGGTGACTACCGGGCCGGGCAGTTCGGCTGACCGCTGTTCGATGGGCCGAGCTCCGTGTCCCCGGGACGCGGAGCCCGGCCCCGCACCGTGCGATCCACCGACCGACAAAGTTCGGAGAGACCATGACCACCACCGGTACCGCGCACAATCTGGCGACGTTCACCCGCTTTCACGACGCGACCAATACCGGCAGCTTCCAGATCATCGAGTCGGCGATCGACGAGATCGTCGACCCGGACGTGGTGTTCCACGCGCCGGTGCCGATCGAAACGACGGGGGCGGAGGCGCTGAAACAAGTGTGGACGGTGCTGCTCCGCGCGTTCCCCGACCTGAGGGTCACGGCCGAGGACGTGCTCGCCGACGGGGACAAGGTCGTCTGCCGGAACACCG
This sequence comes from Amycolatopsis speibonae, assembly GCF_042647925.1. Lineage (NCBI taxonomy): Bacteria > Bacillati > Actinomycetota > Actinomycetes > Pseudonocardiales > Pseudonocardiaceae > Amycolatopsis > Amycolatopsis speibonae. The sequence goes on along the minus strand of NZ_JBHRWK010000042.1, from coordinate 15,911 downwards.
TCACCGGTACCCATCGGGGCGAGTTCAGGGGGCTCCCGGCCACCGGAAAGGCCGTCCACTACAGCGAGATCTTCATTCTCCGGTTCGCCGGAGGGCGGATCACCGAGATCTGGGGTGTCGTCGACGTCCTCACCCAGCTGCGGCAATTGGGCGCCCTCGCGGCGTAGCGGTCACACCTCTGTCCACGGCCGGAGCTTCTCGGGGTTCCGAACCCCCCAGATGTGCCGGATGTGGTCGTCGGCGACGTGGAACGCGAACACCGCGACGGTCAGCCCGGCTTGCTGGAGGACAAGGCCGGGCCGGCCGTTGACGGTCCGCTCCAGAAGCTCGAAACCGGTCGCCTTGTGCGCCACCGCCATGAGATAGGACGCGACCTGTTCGCGGCCTTCGAAGGGGTGAAGCGCGGCGCTGACGAGCCCTCCGCCGTCGCCGACGGCTTTGACATCGGGATCGAGGAGACCGATGAGCGCTCCGATGTCCTTGGCTTCCCACGCTTTCTTGAATTCCTTGACGAGATCGGCCTGCCGGGCGATCGGGGCCGGGGTGAGGCTTGTCGCGCGGATGCGGCGACGGGCGGAGGAGGCCAGCTGGCGGCAGGCCGCCGGGCTGCGGCCGACGATCTCCGCCACCTCGGCGAAGGCGAAGCGGAAGACGTCGTGCAGGACGAACGCGACTCGCTCGGCCGGGGTCAGTGACTCGAGCACGACGAGGAACGCCATGTTGATCGACTCGTCGAGGGTGATCCGGTCGGCCGGGTCGACGGCGGGCGGCCATCCGGTCGTCCATTCGAACTGCCCCGGCAGCGGTTCGGGGATCCATTCGCCGACATAGCGTTCCCGTCGCGCGCGTGCCGAGCCGAGGAGGTCCAGGCAAATACGGCCGGCGACCGTCGTCAGCCAAGCACCGGGGGAGGCGATCGCTTCCCGCTGGGCGGAGGACAAGGCGTACCAGCGGGTGTAGGTCTCCTGCACCACGTCCTCGGCCTCGGACAGGGAACCGATCAGGCGGTACGCGAGCCCGATCAGCTGACGCCGTTCGCTCACGATCGCCTTCAAGCCCGGGTCGAGCGGGCCAGGTGTCTGCTCGGATGGATCGTTCATGGGATTCGCCCCCCGGTCGCGTGCACTGTCCCAGGTACGACGAGAGAGCGCCGCCGGATGTGAGGTCACCCCACCCCACACATCCGGCGAAGGCCGTCAAGGACAGCGCTAGGCGGTCACCGCGCGGGGGAAGTCCTTGCGCTTGATCTTGGCCCGACGCCCGTCCGGGTGGTGGAAGACGATGCCCTCGGCGGGGTGCCCGGGGGAGAACTGGCTGTCCAACGTGGCGAGGAAGTCACGGAGTTCGCCGTAGCTGCGCGGCGCCTCGGGCAGGGCCGGTGCCTGGAAATTGAAGGGGATGCACCGGTGGTCGTCCAGCCCGAGTGGGTTGCCTTGGATGCGAGGGCCGAGCGCCTCGCTGGGGTGCTCACCGTCCGGCCACCCGGACACGTCGGTGTTCCCGGCCGCCGCGAGGATCCACTTGTCGTCGGCGGATCCGCTGTCGGTGTCGACGTACCAGCCGTCCACGATGCCCTGGGCTTTCTGCTCCTTGCTCGGGTTACGCCGCTTCTCGACCCGGACAAGCTGGCCCGCGCGGACGGTCAACCGGATGTTGGTGCCGTCGAGTTTCTCGGTCCCCACCCCGGCGCCGTCGAAGACCCACGCGCATTCGGCGCGAGGTCTGTCGATGACGTGGAAGCGCTCGTCGCGCTCGAAAAGCGTGGGGATCTTCTCCATGACGGTCTTCCCTTTCACGACGTGCCCGATGAGTTCCTCAGGGGTGATGACGCCGCGGGCCAGCCCGCCGGCGAGCGCCCGTATCAACTCCGCCACGGGGACGTCAGCTTCGACGGCCACGTGCTTCAGTGCCTTTTTCTCCTCCGGGGAGATCCAGGCGACCAGCCGTGACCAACCCTCGGGAGGTGTCCATCGGGCCAGCGTCGCGGGGTCCTTCCGCGGCCTGCCTCGTCCTCGTGCTTGATCCACGGCTGAACCGTAGCCAGCCACGGCGACTTGTGTCAATTGGCATAACAGAAAATAGTCGAGTCAGCTGGCGCCCGCCTCTCCGAGGATCCGGGCGACGGTCGTCTGGCCCTTGGACCGGGCATGGGCGAGCGGGGAGACGCCCTTCTTGTCGGCGAGGCCGACGTCCGCGCCCGCGGCGGTGAGCGCTCGGACCACCTCCTGATGACGTGGTCCGCCGTCGCCGAGGATGACCGCCTCCAGCAGGGCGGTCCAGCCCAGGTCGTTCACGTGGTCGACGTCGATCCCGCTGCTCGCCACCAGCCGCACGTACTCGACGTGCCCGCGTTCGGAGGCGGGGATCAGTGAGACGCCGCCGAACCGGTTGGTGATGGTCAGATCCGGCTTCGCCTCGAGCAGCAGCTTCGCCATCGGCACACTGCCGGTGACACCGGTGACCAGCCACGGCGTGTCGTGCCGTCCGTCGAGCGCGTTCGGGTCGGCGCCCGCCTTGACGAGGATTTCGGCGATTTCGACACGGTCTTCGGTGACGGCGACGAGCAGCGGGGTCCGGCCGTGATCGTCCCGTGTCTCCAGGTCGGCGCCGGCGTCGACGGCCTGCTTGACGAGGTTCACGTCGGCTTCGAAGAGTTGATTCACGGGGACTCCTTGGCGGTGCGGCCGGGACTCGACCGGCGGGGTCGGAGCGCTCGGCGCGGACGGGGGTGGAGCGCCCGGTGCCTGCGGGGAGCAGGCACCGAGCACGAGGGCGGCGAGCAGCGCCACGATCGCCCTTTCCCCGATCATCAGCGAAGTTCCCCGATGGCGCGCAGGCCGGCCGCGGCGAACTTCTCGTCGAGGTCGCCGCTGGGCGCGCCGCCGACCCCGATCCCGGCGATCGGGCCGCCGTTCGCGGCGACCGGCACACCACCGGCGAGGAAGAGCGTGCCGGGGATGTCGCGGACGGTCGGGCCGGTGCCCTGGGCGTTCTTGTTCAGCGCGGACGTCGCCTGCCCGAAGGAGACCGCGGTGAAGGCCTTGCGCTTGGCGGACTCCTCCGTCTGCGGCCCGGCGCCATCACCCTTGAGCAGGACCCGCACGTCGCCCGACCGGTCCAGCACGGCCACGGTGACCCGCTGGCCCTCCTTCTCGGCGGCGTCCAGCGCGGCCTGCGCGGCGCGGGTGGCGGCGTCGACGCCGAGAACGCTGGTCTGCACGATCGCCGGCTGGGCGGGCGGCTGCGGCTTGCGGTCCTGCGCCTGCGCCGCACCCAGCCCGGTGGCGAGGGCGACGGTCGCGAGACCGGCCGTCATACCCAGGACGAGGCGAGTGCGGGGGAGCTTGGCGTTCATCGGATTTCCTTTGCCGTGGAGGGGGTGTTCGTTCTCCTACGACTCTCCTGCCTGGCAGGGCCCGGCGAATCAGGTGTGTGGACCTTGATCGGACGCCGTGCGATCGGTGCGGGCATCAACCGAACGATTGATGTGGGACAGCCCTCCTCCCCGCTTACGATCATCGGCGACGAAGGGAGGACCGAGATGAAGCCGCACACCGGGGTGGTCACCCGGCTGAACGCCGCCATGCACGCCGGGTTCTTCCTGCTGCTGGCCGCGTCGGTGGCCCGGTTCGTCGCGGCGCACGGATCGAGCGGCGCCACCCCGCTGATCCTCTCGCTCACCGGCGCGCTCGCGCTGGTCTACGTGGCGGGGGTACTGAGCTGGGCCGTGCTCGGCCGGTGGCATCAGGTGTGGCTGGCCGCGGTGATCGGGGTCTGGCTCGCGCTCGTCGTGGCCGCGCCGAGTTTCGCCTGGTGCGCCGTGCCGTTGTTCTTCGTCTGCCTGCAGGTACTGCGCCCGCGGACCGTGATCGTGGTGGTCGTCCTGCTGACCGTCGCGACCATCCTCGCCCAGTTGAGGATCGCGAGCGAGTTCGATCCGAGCATCGTGCTCGCACCGATCGCCGTCGCGCTGATGGCCACGATGACGTTCCTGCAACTCGACAGGGACCGGAAGAAGCTGGGCAACCTCGTCAAGGACCTGCTCGGGGCGAGGGTCGACCTCGCGCAGAGCCAGCGCCTGGCCGGGATGATGAACGAGCGGGAGCGCCTGGCACGGGAGATCCACGATGCCCTCGCGCAGGGGCTCTCGAGTATGCGGATGCTGCTGCAGGCGGCACAGAGGTCGTGGGACACGGACCCGGAACTGGCCAAGGCACACGTGTCCCGCGCGGTCGACGCGGCAGGCGACACGCTTGCCGAAGCGCGCCGGTTCGTCCAAGACCTGGGTTCGCCGAGGCTCGACGCCACCGATCTCGCCGAATCCTTGAAGGACCTCGCCGAGCAGATCGGTTTCGCCGCCATGCACGAGGTGCGCTTCCAGACCAGCGGAGATCCGTATCCACTGGCGCCCCGGCTGGAGGCAGGTCTGCTCCGGGTCGCGCAGGGCGCGCTGGCGAACGTGAGCGAACACGCCGGGGCGGAAAAAGCCGCGATCACACTGACTTACCTGGCCGACAAGGTCGTCCTCGACATCCGCGACGACGGTGTCGGCTTCGATCCGGCTTCGGCGCGCACGAGCGGCGACAGGGGAAACGGGCTGCGGATGATCAGCGAGCGGCTCGCCGAGCTCGGTGGTGAGATGGTCGTCGAGAGCGCTCCTGGAGAGGGCACCGCTCTCGCCGTCACCGTGCCCACAAGGGAGGTGCGATGACCATCCGCGTGCTGATCGTCGACGACCATCCGGTGGTGCGGGCGGGAATCGCCGCGCTGCTCGCCGGGGAGCCCGCCTTCGAGGTGATCGGCGAATGCACCGGCGCCGACGAGGCCGTGCTGTTCGCCGAGGCCCGGAAACCGGACGTCGTGCTGATGGACCTGCAGCTCGGCGACGGCCCCGACGGCGTGAACGCCACCGAGCGCCTGACCGCCCTGCCGGACGCCCCGAAGGTGCTGGTGCTCACCACCTACGACGCCGAACTGGACATCACCAGGTCGGTCGCCGCCGGTGCCACCGGCTATCTGCTCAAGGCGGGACCGCCCGAGGATCTCTTCCGTGGCATCCACGCGGCCGCGCGCGGCGAGACAGCCATGGCACCCCAGGTCGCGGCCCGGCTTTTCGGGCACATGCGCGCACCGGCACCCGCGCTGAGCCCTCGTGAGACCGAGATCGTGCAGCTACTGGCGGAAGGCCTGATCAACCGTCAGATCGCCACACGCCTGTTCATTTCCGAAGCGACCGTGAAGACACACCTGGTCCACATCTACGACAAACTCGGCGTCGACAGCCGTGCCGGTGCGGTGGCCGTCGCCACGGAACGGAGGATCATCCGCAACTGAAGGCGTGTGTCCGGGTCAGGGCTTGCGGCCCACGGCGGCCACGATGCAGTTGCCCGCCGCCGGCATCGGTTCCGAGCGGGGGCCGGTGGGCCACCACTGGTCGTTGACCACGATGCCGGGCTCCATGAGTTCGAGGCCGTCGAGCATTTCTTCGAGCTCGCTCCGGGTACGGAAGAAGCCCCGGCTGATGCTCTGGTTCAGGATCGCCTGCACACGATGGGCGATGGGGCTGTGCTCGTTCTCCGGGTCGAAGAAATGCGAGAACACCACGTAGGACCCGGAGGGGATCGCGTCGATGTAGGTCTGCAGGACCTGCGCCGGGGGCATCCCTTCGGCCGCGCTGTGGTGGTGCAGCGTGGCGACGTGCATCAGGGCCATCGGGCGGTTGAAGTCGAGAGTGGTGGTGACGATGTCGTTCTTCAGGACCTCGTCGGGCTCGAAGATGTTGGCGCCGATGAGGCGTGTCCGGTCGTTCTCTTCGAGCAGCGCGCGGCCGTGCGCGAGCACCACGGGATCGTTGTCGACGTACACGACCTGCGCGTCGGGATTGATCCGTTGCGCGACCTGGTGGGTGTTCTCCGCCGTGGGCAGGCCGGAGCCGCAGTCGAGGAACTGGTCGATCCCGGCCTTGCCGGCGAGGAAGCGGACAGCGCGGGTCAGGAACGCGCGGTTGCTGACGGCGATGACGTTGACCTCGGGCACGGCCTGGTTCAGCTGTGCGAGGAGTTGCCTGTCGACCTCGTAGTTGTCCTTGCCGCCAAGGGCCGCGTCGTAGGCGCGCGCCACACTGGGCACGGTCGTGTCGATCCGGTTCGAAGGAAGATCGACGTTCCCACGGTCCTGGCCCACGCAAACCCCACAGGTAATCAGACGGTCACTCAACGTCGAAAGGGATGCTACCAGCGAGTCGGGTTCACCCCACGGCGAGGACTTCGGGCGCGAATGTCGCCGTCGCGGGGGTTGTGGTCCGGATGTTGTCGTGGCTGTTCACCGTCGCGCGTGGAACGCTGGCTCTCAGCCGGAAGGCAAGGCGCTCCGCCGCTCCCAGGCGCAGGGCGCGTTCGCCGGAGTCACCTGAACCTGCCCGAGCGAGGAGCCCCCATGTTCCAGCCGCAGTTCGTGGATGTCGACGACGTCTTGCTCCACGTCCAGACCGATGGTCCCGAAGCCGGTCCGGCCGCGCTGTTCCTCCATGGCTGGCCCGACCTCTGGTTCACGTTCGAGCCGCAGATGACCGCGCTCGCCGAGCGCGGGTATCGGGTGCTCGCGCCGGATCAGCGGGGTTACGGCCTGTCGTCCAAACCCGCCACGGTCGCCGATTACCGGATGCCTGAGCTGGTCAAGGACATCGTGCTCCTCATCGAACGTCAGGAGGCGGCGCCGGTGCACCTGGTCGGGCACGACTGGGGCGGCGCGGTGGCCTGGATGGTGGCGATCGAGCGGCCCGATCTGGTCCGTTCGCTGACCATCGTCAACTGCCCGCATCCGCGGGTGTTCGCCGACGCGCTCGCCCGTAACCCCGTCCAGCTGCTGAGGAGCTGGTACATGGTGGCGTTCCAGATCCCCGGCCTCGCCGAGACGATCCTCGGTGCCCGTGGTGGCGCTGTCCTCGCGACGATGCTCAAACACGGTGCCGGGCTGAGCGAGGCCGACGTGGACCGGCACCGCGCCGCCTGGCGCAATTCGGGCGCGATCGCCCGGCCGCTGTTCTGGTACCGCGCGATGTTCCGGACGATGTCGCCGTTCGACCGCGCCGCGCGTGCGGAACTGGACCGGCCGGTCCGCGTACCGACCCAGGTCATCTGGGGACGCCGGGACGGTGCGCTGGGCAAGCAGCTCGCCGAACCCAGCGCCGCCCGGTGCGAGGAGGCCGAACTGCATTGGCTCGAAACGCGGCACTGGCCGCATCGCGAAGAGCCTCAACGGGTCACCGAGTTGCTCGAAACCTGGTTCGCGCGGCACGACGACCGGGCTTAGGCGCTGTCGTCCTCAGGCGGCGGGACGGAGTTCCAGTGTGCAGCATTTGACGCTTCCTCCGCCCTTGAGCAGTTCCGACAGGTCGGCGCCGATCGGCTCGAAGCCGCGCTCCCGTAGTCGTGCGGTCAGCCCGAACGCCGCGGCGTCGGCGGACGAGGCGATGACGGCGTCCGGGTACAGCTCCTTGAGCAGCCGACGGCTGTCTTCGGCGAACGCTTCCGGGAGGTACATGATCAGGTCGTCGTCCAGGACGGTCAGCGCGGTGTCCAGGTGGTAGTAGCGCGGGTCGGTCAAGGTCAGTCCCACCACCGGCAGACCGAAGAACTCCGTGGCCTCGTCGTGTGCCCGGGGATCGGTGCGGAAGCCTGAACCCGCCAAGATCCGGAAGCGCGCGACCAGTGCCCGCCCGTTCACCACGGTGGCGCCGTTGGCCGCGTACACCATGTCCGGCAGACCCGGCACCGGATCGAGCAGGTCCACCCGGTGCCCCAGCTCGACGTAAAGGTCACGCAGCCACTCCCACTGGGTGATCGCGAGCCGGGTGTCGGTGGGTTTGCCGGGATCCATCCACGGATTGATCGAGTACTCGACGTCGAAGTACGCCGGCCGGACCATGAGATAGTGCCGCATCTGTCTTCCCCCGGGTGTTCAGGCGGTCTGCAAGGACTTTTCGGTGCCCACCAACCGTTTGACCAGCTGGTCGCGGATGCGGGGCGGGATGTCCGGGGCGAACCGCCGGAGGTAGCTTTCGGCGTGCACCGCGTCGTCCATCAGGAACGGCAGGTCGAAGACGACCAGTTTGCGGATGGCCAGCAACGGCACCGGCGCGCGCAGCGCCTTGAACTTGTCGTTCCACAGGCCGGGCTGGTCGCAGACCGGGTGGAACTGCCCGATCATCAGGCCGTCGTTGACGAACTTGTCCTTCGCCTCGCGCTGCAGGCCGTCCAGTCCGGTGGAGTCCTGATAGTCCAGCCGCGGCAGCACGAGAAGGATCGTCAGCAGTTCCCGGTCCGCGGGCGAGATCCTGGCCGACAGCCGTTCGTACCACGAGCGCAGGCTCTCGATCGCGTCGCGGACGTCCGTCCCGCCGTTCGCGGCCGTCAAGGCCGCCAGGTGGAACAGTCCTTTGTGGAGTGATGGTTGGGTGTAGGGGCACACCGGGCCGTTGCGGCCCAGTTCCGGATGCGGGGACACCAGATAGCGTCCCGCCCAGGCCAGGATTTCCCTGGTGTACGGTAGATGTTCCGGCGGTACGGCGCCGTTCTCGACCTCGGCCGCCGTCCAGATGAGAACCTTGTCGTCGCCGATCATGATCCGATGCTTTGCGCGAAGGTGAAGACGCCGTCGGGGTCGTGCCGTTCCTTGATCTCCTTCAGCCGTGGGTAGTTGACGCCGTAGTACGCCTTGCGCCAGTCCACGAGATCCGGGTCGATGAAGTTCTGGAAAGCGCCGTCGGACACATACGGCGACATCGCGTCCCCCAAGTCCGCCAGCCAGCGGAGGTTGGCTTCGGCCACGGCGGGCTCGTCGCTCTCGGCCCACGAAGTGTCCATGGACAGCAGGAAAAGCGCGTTCCGGTGGGCGAACGCGGTCTCCGTCGCGCCCACCCGGTTGATCGCGCCACCCCACGAGAACAGGGCCGCACCACCACCGTCCGGGTTTCCGCTGCCGGGCAGGCGGTCGACGAACGAGAGCATCGTGGCGATCGCCTCTTCGGGCAGCGGTTCGGTGACGATGCTGGTCCGCGCCGCGAACGCGCCCTCCGCGGTCTCGTGCAGCAGATCGTCCTTGGCCTCCCAGAAGGTCCGGTCCGCGAGGTCCATGCGGATCGGCTGGGCGAGGGACAGGACGGGGTCGAGGATCTCGCGCAACTCCTTGGCGGGGCCGAGATGCTGCCCGATGGCCGACACGATGCCTTCCGATTCGCCCGCCTTGCTGACGCCGATCCTGACCGCGAACTCGTCCGGTGCCTCCCGTGCGATCTCCTGCAGCGACGAGAAGACCTTCGGCGCGTCCGCGCGATCCCACAGCAGCAGGTAGCTGGCGCAGTCGGTGACCGGCCTCGCCTGGAAGGTGAAGGACACGTTGACGCCGAAGTTCCCGCCGCCGCCACCGCGGCACGCCCGGAACAGGTCGGCGTTGGTGTCCGCGTCGCAGCGCAGCACCTGGCCGTCCGCGGTCACCAGCGTGGTCTCCACCAGCGCGTCCGCGGTGAGCCCGAGCCCGTGTGAGGTGGCCCCGCAGCCGCCGCCGAGGGTGAGGCCCGCGATGCCGACCAAGGCGCCGTTGCCCAGCGCGAACGCCATTTCGTGCGGCTGGATGGCGGCATAGACCTCCGCCATCCGCGCGCCGCCCGCGACCGTCACGAGCCCGTTCGCCCCGTCGGCGGACACGGTGTTCATCGCGCTGAGGTCGATCACGAGGCCGGTGTTGACCGAATGGCCCGCGTAGCTGTGCCCGCCACAGCGCACGACGACGTCGACGCCGGCGTCCCGCGCCCACTCGATGGCACGCCGCACGTCTTCGGTGTTCGCCACGGAAACGACGCCGCGGGGGGTGATTCCGGCGAACCGTTTGTTGAACGGCGTGCTGGCTTCGCCGAAACCGACTCCCCCGGGGCGCCGCACGCGGCCGTCCACGGCTCGGTCGAGGCGTCGCCAGTCCGCGTCGGAGAGGCTGCGGGACACTAGCTCACCTCGTCGAGGTAGGAGACGCCGGTCGCGGCGTGCGGGCCGTAGCGTTCCCACACCTCACGCAACCGGAGGTGACCGTCTTCGGCCACCTCCGGGGTGTTCACCGTGTGCCCGCAGATCACCTCACCGGTGGCGAGCACCATCGTCGCCCGGCCGCCGAACCGGTGGGTCAGCTCGCCACCGAGCATGGCGCCGAAGATCGCCCCGACGCTGTACGCGGCGAGGCAGATCCCGGCGAAGCCGACCGACGTGCCCCGAAAAGTCAGGTACAGGATGAGGAACGTCTGGACGAAAGCGCCCAGTTGGTTGACCAGTACGCCGCCGAGCAGATACCGGACGGGGGCGGGGGTCGATCGCAGCACCGCGAAAACGCCTGTCCTCGTGGCGCCGGTCATGCCGTCACGCCCGTCATCGCCCGGCCGATCAGTCCCGTGCCGTCGATTTCCCGTTCAGTCACACATCCTCCATGGTCGGATACCCGCGGTGGTTCACGAGACATCCCGGCGCGGGTCCAGTCCGTTGGGAGACAAGGAATGTTGCCGACATGGCCGACCGGTGCCGCCAAGGCTAGGTCCGGATCTTTCCCGGGAGGTAGGGGAAGCGTTCCCGTCGACTCGGGAATCTCGCGCCGGTCCGGAGGGGGTGCGGGGGCGCGTTGGTCGCCTGAAGTACGTGAAGGCCCCCTTCGTTGCGCCTAGCGCACTGGGCGGAACCGGGGTCAGCGGCGGGCTTCGATGGTCATGTCGCTCCGGGTCATCGCGAGGGTCGTGTCCCGGGCGAGCGTGGCGTGCGGGAAGCCGAGGTCGATCGTGCTGACCTCGTCGAGGCGGGCCCGTTGCGAGGCGGTGAAGTCGACTTCCAGCGCGCCCAGGTTGTCCTCGAGTTGGGCGGGAGTGCGGGCCCCGATGATCGGTGCCGTCACCCCGGGGTTGCGCAGCGTCCACGCCAGCCCGATCTGCGCGGGGGTGCGGCCGAGTTTCGCGGCGACCTCCTTCACGACATCCACGATGGTGAGGTTCCGCTCGGTGAGAGTGCCCAAGGCGGCGTTGAAGTTCTTGCGGGTGCCGTCTTCGACCGGCGACACGTCGCCCCGGCTGTATTCGCCCGTCAGCACCCCGCCCGCCGGCGGTGACCACGGGACGACGCCCAGCCCCATCTCGCGGGCCATGGGGATCAGGTCTCGTTCCCCGGTGCGCTCGATCAGGTTGTACTCGATCTGCAGCGCGACCAGCGGCGACCAGCCGCGCAGGATCTCTTCGACAGGCGTCGTGAAGTCCCACAGGTGCAGGTAGAGCAGGTCGATGTAGTCCGTGTTCAGCTGCCGCAGGCTGGCTTCCACCGACGCGAACAGGCTTTCCGGTGGCCGCCGCCGGAATTCGGGTCGCCGGGCCGGCGCAGCGTCGTGTACTTCGTCGCCACTACGAGACTTTCGCGACCAGGTGTGCGAGGACTTCACTGACCGCCGCCGGACGCCTTTCCCGGATCGTCGGGAATTCGCGTACCGTCCTGGTTTCGGGTGGTGCCGTGGCGGATGATCTGACGACCTGGTGCGTACACGGAAAGTGTTTGGACCGATCGCGTGATACCCATGCCGGGTGCGGGAAACGCATAGATGGTGGCTAATGCCGGTGGTACGGTCCTTCGCGGTCGAGAAACCCCATCGAGTGATCATTGCCCGTCCCGGCTTCAATGAATCGAGTTCACGCGGAGTGGCCCTGAGATGTGAATTCCGTGCCGTTTCGAAGATTCTTTCGGAACGGTCGTCAGAGTGCTGTTCGTCGTGGAATCTCCTGATGGGCCCTCTGAAACAGGAAGTATGAGTAGTGGATTTCGATGCACTGATCGCCGAACTGCGGACCCTGCGGGACAACGTCGCCGGAGTGACCGACACGGTGATAGCCGCGGTCGACGGAATACCCATCGTCGCTGACGCGGCGAAGAGTATCGATCCCGCGGAGGTCTCCGCGCTCGCCGCCGCGAATCTCGGGATCGCGCGCCAGGCGGCCGAGGTGACCGGCAAGGGCACGCTCAGGCAGACAGTGGTGTTCAGCAGTGAGGGATACATGGCCGTGTACGCCATCGACCGGATGGCACTCATGGTCATCATGGGAGACCGGCAGCTGAATGTCGGCCGCCTTCTTTTCGAATGCCGTCCGGTCATCGACCGGATCAGCTCGATCCTGGCCGCTTAGGCGTCGATCGAAACGAAGAAGTGGAGTTTGATGAACATCGAAAACGCCATGAAGGAATCCATGTCGATCGCCGGGGCCGTCGGCGTCGCCTTGGTCGACTACGAGAGCGGGATGTCGCTCGGCACCAGCGGGGGCGGTGACTGGCTCAACCTGGAGGTCGCGGCTGCGGGTAACACCGATGTCGTCAGGTCGAAGCTCCGCGTCATGTCCGCTCTCGCGCTCAACGACAGCATCGAAGACATCCTCATCACTTTGCACCGCCAGTACCACCTGATCCGCCTGCTGGATTCGGTGAGCGCCCGGAGTTCCCTTTTCCTGTACCTGGTGCTGGACCGGGACCAGGCGAATCTCGCGCTGGCCCGGCACTATCTCAAGCGCATCGAGACGGAACTGCAGGTCTGAAGGCGGGCGCGGGTACGGCGGCGACCACCCGGATCGGAGGGAGCCGGCGATGACCGCAGGCGCGTCCAGCCATAACGCACTCGTCACCGGCTCGGCGCTCATGGGTGGTCTCGGTTCGCTGTTCCCTGCCGGGTTGAAGCTTGCCGGAGATCGCCTCGAATTCGTGTTCGTCCTGCCGGACGGCCGGAACGGCCGTCACGCGACGGATCCCGAACCGTCGGACCACCCGTTCGTCGCGGTGAAGGAGCGGATCCGGCTCGGCGCCGACACCTCGGTGCCGCTGCCGCGGTTCTTCCTCGACACCGACAGCCGATGGACGCGGCTCCACGTGGAGCTCACCGGTACCGCGGTCCGGGCGGTGATCGTGCTGCCGGACGAACTCACCGCTCAGTCGCTGAACGCGCCCTTCCTCGGCTGGTGGCAGGATCAGATCCCCGGTTCCGTGCGGCTGGCGGTCGACGAGATCGCCCGGATCCTCGCGCGGTGTCATCACCGGGCAGGGGGGCCGGAGCCGTTGATCGACCTGGAGCTGGGCTACGTGCCGGACCGGAACTTCGAAGCCGTGTTCGCCCGTGCCCACGAACAGGTGCGGCCGTTCATCGCGCCGGTGCGGCCCGCGTTCAAGATGCGCTGGCACGCGGTGACACCGGCGCAGCGCAAGGCGTTCACCGACGACCTGATCGACGTCACGACGACGGGGTGGTGGCCCCGCCGCAGGCCGACCGCGACGATCATGGGGCTCGAGGTGGAACTGCCGCCCGGGCTCTTGCTGCGGCCCCGCGCAGCGCCCGGCGCGGCGAAATGAGAGGGCTCACCGCCACCGCGATCTGGAAGTCGGCCCTCGGCGTCGAGGGTTCGTCTTTCAGTTCCGCGGCGCCACCGAGCATCCACAGCGTGATCTTCTTGACCCCGACACCGTGCCGCCGCGCCACCGCGGCGTGGGACAGCTCGTGAAGCAGCAGCGAGGCGAGGAAACCCACGGCGGTGAGCCCGCCGGTCACCCAGTACCACCCGGCGCTCGCTCCGGGCGCGGCCAGGGGGAGGACCGCCGAGGCGAGGAGATCGGTGATCAGGAAGAGCACGATGAGGACCGACCAGTGGACTCGTACGGCGATTCCGGCCCACCGGCCGACCGGGATGGCGGTGCGGAACATCGGATCCCTTTCCCCGGGCGCCGTTGACCGGTGTTTCGCGGGAATGGACCGGTTCCGCGCCTAAGGTCGGCTTAGATTGTTCATGATCAGGCCGAGGGTGAAGTCGAAACGATCGTGGCCGCTGCCCGACGTCAGCTCGGCGGCATGGCGCCGGGTCTGCGGGAACGCGTCGGCGGGCAGGGCGGCGAACCGGCTCAGCAGCTCCTCGCGGCTGACGACCCATTCTTGCTCCGGGTCCTTTCGCCGCTGCTGGACCAGCGACTGTTCCAGGGCGTAGGCGCTGACGTAGAGGGACAAGGCGTCCAGCGCCCAGGCGGCTGTCCGCGGTTCGATCCCGGCGGCGAGCAGGATCGTCAGAAGTCCTTCGCGCACCTTCAGGGTGTGCAGGTTGGTGGGGACCGTGCCCAGTACGGCGCGGGAGACCCCGGGGTACTTCAGGTATTGATCGCGGATTTGAGTGTAGACGTCGCGGAGCTGCCGCCGCCATTCGGCCGGGTCGGGTTCGGGGAGTACGACCTCGGCGTAGAGCCTTCCGACCAGCAGATCGTCGATGTCGTCCTTGTTGACGATATGCGCGTACAGCGACGACGGCCCGGCGCCCAGCACCGCGGCGACCCGGCGGATGGTCAGCGCGTCGTAGCCCTCGGTGGCCACGACCTGCAGGGCGGCGTCGGTGATCCGGTCGACCGTGATGGGCTTCTTGCGTGGCGGTGTCCCGGGTTCTCCGGCGGGCTGGGCGTGACGGGCTGCTCGGCGTTGCCGGGGATCGGAGGCCATGCCGGTCACTCTAGCTTGACACGAACTTAGTTCGCCAAGTAGAACTTAGTTCGTACAGAACGAACTTAGTTCGTTGCGTCGTCTTCGGGAGGTTTGTGATGCGAGTTTCGATTGCCGGAGCCGGGCTGGGAGGCCTCGCCTTGGCGCAGGGCCTGCGTGGCGCCGGGATCGAAGCCGCCGTGTACGAGCGGGATCCGGCGATCACCGCGCGGTTCCAGGGCTACCGGCTCGTGCTGAACCCGGCGGGTCTCGAAGCGGTGCGAGGCTGCTTGCCGTCACGCTGGCATCCGCTGCTGGACGCGATCGTCGGTGACGCCTACGGCGAGCGCCTGATCCTCGACCCGCGGCTGAACACGATCGGCGAACTCGGCCCCGGCCGGACCGGGACCGTGGTCGACAGGCACGTCCTCCGGCATCTGCTGCTGACCGGGCTCACCGTGCACACCGGTGCCGCGCTGACCGGGTACGGAGTCCTGGGCGAGGGCAAGGTCGACGCGCGCTTCGCACAAGGTGACCCGGTCACCTCCGATTTGCTCGTCGGGGCGGACGGGGTCAACTCCGCCGTTCGCGCCACGCTTGCGCCGCGGACCGCTCCGACCGACACGGGCGTCCGGTTCGTCATCGGCCGCACGACGCTGACCGAGCGCTTTTCCGGACTGTCGAAGGCTTTCGGTTCGAAGATCGCCGGGGACGGGGTGAGCCTGCTGCTCGGGGCGATGCGGTTCCGCACTCCGCCGAAGGAGGCGGCCGAGCGGTTGGCGCCCGAGGTGACCCTTCCCGACGTCCGTGACTACGTGCGCTGGGCGATGATCCTGCCGCCGAACGGCTCGCTCGGCGCTTCGACGCCCCAGGAAGCCGCTCTGTCCAGAATGGACGGATGGCATCCGGAGCTGCGGGCGCTCGTCGAGCAGTCCGATCCGGACAACAGCACTCTGCTCTCCATTCGGGTGGTCGAGCCCGGCGAGCGCTGGGCTCCCGGTCCGGTAACTCTGCTCGGCGACGCGATCCACGCCACCTCGCCGACCGGTGGCAACGGCGCGAACACCGCCCTGCGCGACGCGGATCTGCTGCGCCGCTGCCTGATCGAGGCCGCAGAGGGACGCCGGGACCTCGTCGGCGCCGTCGGCGAGTACGAACGTCAGATGTTCGAGTACGGTGCCGAGGCCGTGCAGCACAGTCTTGACGCGTTGCCCGCCTACGTGCCGCAACCGTAGCCGTTCTGGCGCCGAGGTCCACTGTGGAGGGTTGTGTCACGAAAGCCACTTTCGGGACGCCAGACCTGGATCCACCGGTGGGTTTTGTTGGTGATCTTGGTGGGGTTTGTTGATCTTGTTGGTGGGTGTGGGCGTGCTGGGGTGTGCTGGCTGGTCCAGCGCGTCCAC
>NZ_JBHRWK010000041.1:0-15943 GCF_042647925.1 Amycolatopsis speibonae | reverse complement strand
CGCGCCCGGCCCCGCGGCTCCAACCTCGTAAAACGACCCGAAATTCGCTCATGGACCCGATCTAGCTCAGACACCACCATGTCCATCACCGCAACATCATCCACTACCCACGCGAGTGCCGTTGCAGTACTAACCGCCGTCGGCGCCGGCAGTTGACGGGGAATCGAACTGGCAAGAAGACAATTCGTGCGCATATTTTCGTAAACACCATTCATATCCTGCAAGGAGATTTCATGTCCGAATTCGAGTCCGCCGTAACAGCGTTCCTCCTCATCAAGACCAACCGTGCCTGGTTGGATCTATCCGTGCCGGAGCGTGTCGCCGCCTTCCAGGAAAACGTTCTGCCCGCCATCGAGGACAAGGCCAAGGACGTGCGCCGGCGCTACACGACACCGAGTTCTATCGTGGGCGTGGAGAACGCGGTCGCCACGAACTACGGCACCGAAATCCTGGCGTCCGTCGACGCCTGAGCCCGCAAACACCCACAACTCGGCCGCGCTCGAACCGCTGGTGCTGCATATGTTCAACCTGGGTCCGACTCCTGCGGCGGCGAGACACCGCGCCGGGCGCGGGGAACCGCTCGTCGACGCCGCCTGGTGCCGTGTCCTCGGTGGAATAGCCTTGACCAGACGCGTGATCAAGGCTCGAACGCGCGTAGGCATCGTCGCGCCTGTTGCCGGAGCGCGCCTTTGAGTTCCGGCGGTCCGCTGACCAGGGTGAAGTCGGTCTGCACTGACGTGATCATCCAGACCAGGTCGGATGTCGTCGGGGCGCCGAGGTGCAGGAGGCAGCGGTGCTCGTCGACGGCCTCGACGGCGCCCATCCCCGGCCACACCCGGTCGGCTACCGCGCCGGCCGATTCGTGCAGCTCGACCGTCGCCTGGCACGGCCAGGTGCGCGCGGAAAGCTGCTGCGTCAGATAGGTCGCGACGTCGTCGAACGGCGGCTCGCGGGGCGTGAACCGGGCGCCGGCGGGTGGCCGCGGGGTGAGGCGATCGACGCGGAAGGTGCGCCAGTCGTCGCGGTCGACGTCGAAGGCGACGAGGTACCAGTGCCTGCCGAAGTTGACCAGGCGATAGGGCTCGGTGTGCCGCCGGGAGGCACCGCCGCGCGGGCTGAGGTAGTCGAAGCGCAGGCGTTCGTGGCGGCGGCACGCGTCCGCGATGGTCATCAGTGTGTCCGCCGAGATCTTCGGGCCGGGCGCCTCCCCGGCGCGTACGGTCGCGGTCTGGAGGGTGTTCACCCGATGCCGAAGCCGCGACGGCAGTACCTGCTCCAGCTTGGTGAGCGCGCGAAACGCGGTCTCCTCGATACCGGTGACCGAACTGCCGGTGGCGGTGCGCAGTCCGACGGCCACCGCGACGGCTTCGTCGTCGTCGAGCAGCAGCGGTGGCAGGGACGCGCCCGCGCCGAGCCGATAGCCGGGCGTGCCTTGGATCGCGTGCACCGGGTAGCCGAGTTCCCGCAGGCGCTCGACGTCCCGTCGCACGGTCCGCGTGGTGACGCCGAGGCGTTCGGCCAGGTCGGTACCCGGCCAGTCGCGGTGGGTCTGCAGCAGCGAAAGGAGCTTCAGCAGTCGTGCGGAGGTCTCCAGCATGGTTTTCATTCTGCCGTCCGGTTAGGACCGAAGTCGTCCTAACCGGTTTCTAGCGTGGTCTCATGACACAGGACATCCACCCTTTCTCGATCGACATCCCGCAGGCCGACCTCGACGACCTCGCCACGCGCCTGGCCGCCACCCGCTGGCCGGGTGAACTGCCGGACGTCGGCTGGAGCCGGGGTGTGCCCGCCGGTTATCTCGCCGGACTGGCCGAGTACTGGCGCACCGGGTTCGACTGGCGGGCGCAGGAGGCCTCGATCAACGCGCACCCGCAGTTCGTCACCACCATCGACGGTCAGCGCCTGCATTTCCTCCACGTGCGCTCGCCGGAGCGGGACGCGACGCCGCTGGTCCTGCTGCACGGGTGGCCGGGCGGGGTGACCGACTTCCTCGACGTGATCGGGCCGCTTTCGGACCCGCGGGCGCACGGGGGAGACCCGGCTGACGCCTTCCACCTGGTGATCCCGTCCTTGCCGGGGTTCGGGTTCTCCACGCCGCTGGCCGGACCGGGGATGAGCGCCGCGAAGATGGCGGGCCTGTTCGCCCGGCTGATGGCCGCGCTCGGCTACGAGCGGTACGGCGTGCACGGCTACGACACGGGTTCGTGGGTCGCGCCGGAGATCGGCAAGCAGGATCCGGGGCACGTGCTCGGCGTGCACCTCAACGCGATGATCACGTTCCCGATCGGCGTCGAGGGCGAACTGGACGACCTCCCCGAGGCCGACCAGTCTCGCTGGGCGTCGATGCAGAACTTCAACGACGGCTACCTGCAGTGCAACTCCAAGCGTCCGCAGACGGTGGCCTACGGCCTGCACGATTCGCCCGCCGGTCAGCTCGCGTGGATCGTGGAGAAGTTCAAGGAACTGACCATGCCCGAAGACGCGCTGCCCGAGGAATGCGTGGATCGCGACCGCATGCTCGCCACGATCTCGCTGTACTGGTTCACCGGCACCGCCGGTTCGGCCGCCCAGATCTACTACGAGGAGATTTCGGCGAACGACTGGAGCGGCGGCGAATCCGGTGACCGGGGATCCGGCGACTGGAGCGGCGCTGCGGCGCCGACCGTGCCCACCGGTGTGCTCGTGTCCGCGCACGACGTGACCGTCCGTCGCTGGGCCGAGCGCGATCACCACGTCGTGCACTGGACCGAACTCGGCCACGGCGGGCACTTCCTCGCCATGGAGGCGCCCGCCGCGCTGGTCGACGACGTCCGCGTGTTCTTCCGGAAGGTGCGCTGAGATGGGCGCCCGCGGGACCGCGGTGCTGAGCCCGCGGGCGCTCAACCGCGCCCTTCTCAGCAGGCAACTCCTTCTCGGCCGTGTCGATCTCGGGGTGGCCGAGGCGACCGAGCATCTCTTCGGACTCAACGCGCAGGACCCGGATCTCGCGTACTTCGCGCTCTGGAACCGGCTCGAACGTTTCGCCGTCCAGGACCTCACCGTCGCCATCGAGCGCGGTGTCCTTGTGCGGTCCACGATGATGCGGGCCACCCAGCACCTGATGTCGGCGGCCGACTTCCGGCTTGTCCGGCCGGTGCTGGCGCCGCTGCTGCGGCGGGTGCAGCGCAACGCCTTCGGCGGCCGCACTACCGGCGTCGACCTCGGAGAACTGGTCGCCGACGCGGCCGAGCTGCTCGACGGCGGCGGCGTCCTCACCCGGCCCGAGCTGGGGCGGGCGCTCGCGCGAACCCGACCGGGTGCCGACGCGCAGGCGCTCGGCTGGACCGTGCAGTACCTGCTCGCGCTGGTGCACCCCGCCCCGAGCGGAACGTGGGGCAAACGCGGCGCGACCCCGTTCGCCGTCTTTCCCGGTGTACCCGAAGCCGCCACCGCCGACGACGTGCGCGAGCTGATCCGGCGCTACCTCGCCGCGTTCGGGCCGGCCACCGTCGCCGACGCCCGGACCTGGTCCGGGGTGAGCGGACTGCGTGAGGTCTTCGAGCAGCTGCGGCCGGAACTGCGGACCTACACCGACGAGGCGGGGCGCGAGCTGTTCGACCTGCCGGACCACGAGATCCCATCGCCGGACCTGCCCGCGCCCGTCCGGCTCCTCGCGGAGTTCGACGCGACCCTGCTCGCCCACGCCGACCGCACGCGCGTGATGACCGAGCCGATCCGGCGTCAGGTCTGCCAGGGCGCGGCGGTCGCGGCCACCGTGCTCGTCGACGGCACGGTGGCCGCGACCTGGACGAAGGACCGCACCGGTGTGCTCACCGTCGCGCCGCTGCGCTCGATCTCCGCCGCCGGCCGAGAGGCAATCGAAGCCGAAGCCGTGCGGTTACTGGAGTTCGCCGCTCCCGGCGCCGTTCACGACGTCCGGTTCAGCGGATAAGCCCACAGATGACGGAAGCAGTGGCGGTTTGCGGGGGCAAGCCAGGACGTCGGTAAGGAAATGCCGCTTCGTTGAAGAACGCGCCGCCTTCGAAGGTCGCTCTGTCGACCTGGCGGTGTTGATCTGGCAGCCGAGCAAGTCGAGCTTGATAAGCGTGGCGCCGGTGAGGTCGAGATCGATGCCCTTCCAGAAGGTCTTCGCGGGACGCGTCGAGACGCCGCCTGGCTTGAGGTGCTTGGCGAGGATTCGCTGGGTGATGAGACGGACTTCTCGTTCCTGCTGGGCTTCGTCGTCGAGCTTGGCCACCGTCGGTAGCCCGGACGGTGCTCTAACCTCGGCCCGGTTCCGCGGACGGGCGCGCCAGGTAGCTGAAACGGGGTGCGCAGGTAGGCGCAGATCACGTCGACCACGACCTGGCGCGGTGATCGGGGTTGTCCTGGGCGACGTGCTCGAGCGCGTACAGCCCGCCGTGGCGGATGGCAGGTTTGGCGGAGCCGAGCTGCTCAACTGCCTTGACATACAGCTCGGTGAGCCGTCGTTCAGCGTTGTCGTGCTCGGTGGACCACTGCCGTCGCCCGGTAAGCACCAGTGCCACCACACCACCGGTACCGGCCCCGATCGTGAGGCCGACCTTGATCAGCTCGATCCTGGTCTTCGCGTCGCCGCCCGGATCGATGAACATCACCAGCGTGGTCACGGCCGCGGCCGCGATCAGCGCGACCGGGACGACGATGACCACGATCGCCCACCACCACGTGCCCCCACGGTCCCGCCATCGTCTTCGAGGCCAGCGGGAGATCCACTTCACCAACGGCTACGACCCACAGCCTCGGGCCCGGCGACTGTTCCACGTCCCCAAGCCGGAGACGCCGGCCCGCATCCTGCGCGACGCCGAGCGGCGGGTTCGACCGTTCGCTGGTGCAGATGGCCACCGGCGCCGGCAAGACCATTACGGCGGTCGCCGAGTACTACCGGCTAATGAAGCTCGGTGGCTTCAACCGGTTGCTGTTCCCGGTGGATCGCAACAACCTCGGTGATCAGACGCCGGCGGAGTTCGAGAGCTACCGGACACCCGACGACGGCCGCCGCTTCACCGGCCCCGGCCTCGGTGAGCGAAGAGGACAGGGTGGTCCTGCTGGCGGCAAGGCGCTGCCGAATGGACGGGCACGTCGTCTCCGATTGGGCTCCGTTGCCCACGTACAGCCCGATACAGGCCGACACGTAGCGGCACTCAGTCCGGGCTCAAACTGGCGTTGACCTGCACAAACCGGAAGAATTTAGCATCCGGCGACACTGGCTGACATGCCGGAGCTGCGGTCTCATATTCCCTTGGCCGTCGGTTCGAGCCCGACCCGGCCCACTCCTCGATTCCCGATGTCCATTGTGGACGGGCCCGCTTCAGAAGCGGGGAAGCTCCAGCAGGTTGTTCTTCCAGATCCCGTCCGCCCGCGTGCGGAGGAATTCCGGGCCGAAGGTCGGCTTGATGATCTCCACGGCCACCCGGTGGATCCCCTCGTCCACGTAGGCCTTCCCGTCGTCGTCTTCGATCCACGCCACGATCGCCGAAACGAAACTCTCGCCGGTTTCGCCGCTGCCGGGGTTGATCCAGCGCAATTTCGTGATGCTTTCGTGGAACTTCCCGCCTTCGAGCCGCGCTGCGGTGATCTTGATGGCCATGGCTACCTCTTCGGCTGGGTGTCCTCGAAGTGAACAGGGGTAATGCTGTACTCGCCACCTGTCCGCACCTCGTTACGCCGTCCGGCCGCCGTGCCTCGAACGTTACGAGTTCGAGCGTGGGGCGTCCGTTCTGAGTCAGATGACGCAGACCGCGCCCGTTCCGCCGTGTCAAAGTCCTCGCGCCGGCCGGAACACCTGCCGGAAAGAGAGGGGAACAGACATGTGTGCTGCCAAGAAAGCATCGGCCGTCGTCGCGGCCGCGATCGGATTCGCGCTGGCCTTGACGGGCTGCGCCCCGGATCCCGCGCCGCAGGCGATGCAGCCGGCGCCCGCGGCGCCCTCGTCGTCCGCCGCGGACCCGGCCGCGACGGTGGCCTGGATGAACGGGTTCTGCGGCGCGGTCAAGGATTTCATCGACGGCAACAACAAGATGCCGGCGGCCGGCGGCGAGACCGTCGAGGCCATCACGAAGAGCACCAGTGACCAGCTCGGGCACTACGCGAGCATCCTCGGCAAGACGGTCGACGGCCTCAACGCTCTGCCCGCCGCGCCGGTTCCCGCCGCGGACGCGGCCAAGACGGATTTCCTCGGGAAGTACACCGCGGCGCACGACAAGGTCGCGAAGGCGAAGGCCGATCTGGACGCGGCGAAGAGGAGCGACACGGCCGCGCAGGGCCGTGCCGTCGATGGCCTGATGGCCGCTCAGAAGGACGCGCACGGCGCGCTGGACCCGGTCAAGGCCGTGCTGGACTCCCCGGAGCTGACCAAGGCCGCGGCGACCGCCGAGCGCTGCCGACCGTGACTCGTGTGGTGCAGGCCCTTCGCGGTTCGCGAGGGCCTGCACCGTTCGCTCAGTTGCCCAGGGAGCCGATGTTCTCGTTCGCGTGCGCGATGCCGTACTCCTCGGCGCTCGCTTCCTTGATGAGCTTGCCGTCGACCTCGATGGTCACCTTGATGGCGCCCTTGCCGCTGCCCTGAGCCAGGATGCTCACCATCTGCAGGGACTGGCCACCCGGCAGCTTGATCGTCTTCTCCCACGGGAGCTTGACGTTGGCTTCCTGGTTGCTGGTGGTCATCCCGTCGGTCGTGTAGGTGATACTGCCCGCCTTCGCACCACCGGTGCCGGTCACCCGGTAGACCACGGTGTGCTCGGCGGCTTGTTCTTTGGCCGGTTCCGGTACGGGTGCCTGCGCGGGCGCTCCCGTGTCGTTGCCCAGCGGTGCGCCGGGTGCCGACGGTGGCGCCGTCGGGAGCGAGTTCGCCGCGTCCACAACGGCTGCGCTGAACACGACGGTCCAGAGAATGCAGATGACGAGGCCGACCGCGGACAGGATGACGCCGGTCAGCGCGAGACCTTTGTTGTCCGCGATACCGCTCTTCGCGCGGGAGTACCCGACCCCGGCGAGAACGAGCCCGACGATGACGAGCGGCCAGGCGATGACGCCGATGAACGGAATCGGGGAGAACAGCAGTCCGACGAGGCCGAGAACGAACCCCGCGGTGCCCAGCCCGTTACGTGGAGGCGCGGCTACGGGTGCCGCTTGATAGGGGTACGGGGAGGGAGTGGTCACGATGATCCTTTCGCCTGTCTTCGCGTGGAGATCGGCGTGACGTATTCCCGTGTTACGTCTCATCGTGAGCGAATTTCGCGCGCCCGGATGTTACGAAAACGGCTTAACGATCGGGTATCAGTGAAGGGCTCATTCTTCCGTGAGAATTTTGCGAAGCCTTCCCAAAGCCCGGTGCTGCGCAACGCGAACGGCACCCGCCGTCGAGCCGACCACACCGGCGGTCTCTTCCGCAGACAAGCCGACGACGATCCGTAGAACGACGATCTCCCGCTGCTTGTCCGGCAGGATCCGCAGC
Source organism: Amycolatopsis speibonae (assembly GCF_042647925.1). NCBI lineage: Bacteria > Bacillati > Actinomycetota > Actinomycetes > Pseudonocardiales > Pseudonocardiaceae > Amycolatopsis > Amycolatopsis speibonae. Next base: position 8,469 of record NZ_JBHRWK010000041.1, on the reverse strand, counting down.
AGTTCGCCCATCCGGTCGCTCAGTTCGTTGTGCAGCGCGTGCTGTTCCGGGCCGATGGAGTCCGAGATCCCGTCGGGGACCTCGGCGACGGGTTCCGTGCGGTTGCGGGCGGCGGCACGGCGGGCGTCGGCGACCTTGTGCTGGGCGATGCCGTAGACGAAGGCGAGAAAGGGCCGCCCACGTTCGCGGTAGGTGGGCAACGCGCGGAGGATCGCCACGCAGACCTCCTGCGCGACGTCGTCCGCCGAGGCGTACGTCCGTTCCTGCCTGCCGATCCGCGCCCGGCAGTACCGGATCACGAGCGGGCGGATGACGGCCAGCAGGTGATCCAGCGCCCGCCGGTCGCCTCGTCCGGCGGCCGCGACGGGCTCGTCGAGGGTGTACCAGTGCGACGGCGTCGCCTGTTCGGGCTCCACCGCCGCCGGGGCGCCCGGCTCCACCAGCGCGAGCTCGCGGATCATCGCGCGGTTCTTGATCCGGGTCAGGGTGTCCTCGCTGTCGAGTCCCATCCGCAACGCGTCGACGAAGGCGCCGTTGGCGCTGTCCAGGCGATCGACGGACTCGGAGTCGTGCTCCTCCAGGCGGCCCCGCGCGTGCCGCAAGGTCGCGCTGACCGCTTCGTCCGCGATCCCGAGCACCCCGGCGATCTCCCGCGACGAGTAGCCGTCCAGAGACCAGGCCATACCGAGTTGCTGGCGTTTCGGCAGCCGTCCCAGCATGGCCAGGACGGACGACGCCTCGTCGGCGAGGACGGTGAGCTTGTCTTCCCTGCCCGTGTCGGCGAAGGCCCAGTCCGCCCGGATGGCTGTCTGCTCCTTCGCCCGCCGATGCCCCACACGGCGGACCCACGATCTCGGCTGGGTGATGGTCTGCCAGCCCTCGTAGGCGTTGAGCATCGCTTCCGCAGCCGCGTCCCGTGCCGGATCGAGTGCGAACCCCGCCTTGCACAGAAAGCCGGTGAGCAGCGGAAATTCGGCGTGGAAGAACTCGTCGAACTCGTCGTGGCCCATCACCCGCACTCACCGCTCCCCGTCGCCTGACGCGAATGCCCTCTCCAGGACAGGTGCAGTGAGCGAGCCGCTGAGTGTAACGATTCGGTCAAGGTGATGTTTACGCCGCGGACGTGGGCGGATACCCGGCTCCGAGCGGAAGTCGTTTGACGCGGAAGGGAAAATCGAAGAAAAGGAGGTGATAGGAAAATGGAAACGAGGATGGCCGGTGACCTGGGTGAGGCCGCTTGCCGCAGTGAGGATCCCGAACTGTTCTTCCCGGTCACCGAATCCGGTCCCGGTGCCCGCCAGGTGGCCCGTGCGAAGGCCGTCTGCGCGCGGTGCCCGGTCATTTCGGCCTGTCTGGCCTACGCCGTGGACAACGGACTCGCCCATGGCGTTTTCGGCGGGCTGACCGGCAGTGAGCGACGCCGCCCGATTCGTGTCGGCAGCGCCGCCTGAAGCCACTCGACAGCGTGACTGAATTCCACTGGGGTTTTCGCGCGCACGAAAAAAGAGGGGCCCGGTTCGGTGAACCGGGCCCCTCTGTCGTGGTGGGTCAGGAGACGGCTTCGGCCACTGTCTCCTCGGCCAGCCGTTCGTTGCCCGACTGGGTCTTGAGCGGCTTGTGCTTGAGGAAGGCGACGGCGACGATGACCAGCAGCGCGATCGGCGCGCTGATCAGGAACAACTCGCTGGTCGCTTCCCCGTAGGCCTCGCGGACGACGTTCGCGACAGGTTCGGGCAGTGCGGCGATGTTCGGCACAGCGCCGCCTTCGCCGCCGCCGGGCAGCGGCCCGAGGTCCTCGATGATCAGCGCGGTGACCCGGTTCGCGAGCACCGCGCCCAGCGCGCTCACCCCGATCGAGCCGCCGAGACTGCGGAAGAACGACAGCGTGGAGGTCGCCGTGCCGAGGTCGTGCGCGTCGACGTCGTTCTGCGCCACCAGGACCAGGTTCTGCATCAGCATGCCGACGCCGACACCCAGGACGACCATGTACGCGCCGAGGACGACGAGGTTCGTCTTCGCGTCCAGCGTGCCCAGCAAGGCCAGGCCCACGGTCATCAGGGTCGAGCCGAGCAGCAGGTGGCTCTTCCACTTGCCGGTCCGGCTGATCAGCTGGCCCGAGACCGTGGACGACACGAGGAGGCCGAAGATCATCGGCAGGCTCAGCAGCCCGGCCACTGTCGGCGACTTGCCGAGCGACAGCTGGAAGTACTGGGACAGGAACACCGTCCCACCGAACATCGCGACACCGACGAGGAAGCTCGCGAGGGTGGTCAGGGTGATCGTGCGGTTGCGGAACATCCCCAGCGGGAGGATCGGCTCGGCCACCTTCGACTCGACGTAGACGGCGAGGGCGAGGATGACCACGCCCGCGGTCACCAGGCCGACGGTCCACAGGGAGCCCCATGCGAACTGGTGCCCGGCCAGCGACGACCAGACCAGCAGCGTCGAGACGCCTGCCATGATCAGGAACGCGCCGAGATAGTCGACCTTCACGTCACGCCGGGTCGTCGGCAGGTTCAGGGTGCGCTGCAGCAGCAGGATCGCCGCGACCGCGAACGGGACGCCCAGGAAGAAGCACCAGCGCCAGCCGAGCCACGAGGTGTCCACCATGACGCCGCCGATCAGCGGGCCGGCGATGGTCCCGACGGCGAACACGGCGCCGAAGATCCCCGAGTACTTCCCGAGCTCACGCGGCGAGACGATGGCGGCCATGATCACCTGCGCGAGGGCGGTGAGCCCGCCCGCGCCGATGCCCTGCGCGACCCGGCTGGCGATCAGGACTTCGATGTTGCCCGCGAACCCGGCGACCAGCGAACCGACCACGAACAGTCCGAGCGAGAGCTGGATCAGCAGCTTCTTGTTGTACAGGTCGGAAAGCTTGCCCCAGAGCGGAACCGTCGCGGTCATCGCGAGCAGTTCGGTGGTGACCACCCAGGTGTAGGACGACTGCGAGCCGCCCAGTTCGGAGACGATGCGCGGCAAGGCGTTCGCGACCACCGTCGAGGCGAGGATGGCGACGAACATGCCCATCATCAGCCCCGACATGGCTTCGAGGACCTGTTTGCGGCCCATCGAGCCCGGTGGAGACTCCGGTTCTCGCGGTTCGGTCATGGCTGCGGACATGGCTGTCCCCCTTCGTGTTCTGTGATGCCGGGCGCGTCAGCGCGCGCGGCCGCCGGGCTCGGCGAGCCCGGCGAGAAGCATTTCGACGGCTTCGTCCAGCAGATCGAGCGCGGACACCCGGCCGTCGTGCTGGGACCAGAGGATGAGCACGGCGTTGACCGCGCCGCCGAGCGCGGAAAGCAGCAACGTCGGATACAGATCGGCCCGGGGATCCACACCGGCGCGGCGCGCGATCGCCTCGATCATCGGCGCGATGGTGTCGTGGTTCATGGCCACCGCGCGTGAATGCAGGGTGGCGTTCTCCTGGATCGCCTTCATCCGGCCGAGCCACTCTTCGCGGTTCTCGTCGATCTGGGCGAAGTCCTCTTTCAGCGCATCGACGAAAGCACGTGCAGTGCTGACTTCCTCCGGTGTGGCAAGGAACTTGTCGATGGTGCGCTGCGACCGTTCGGCGCTGTCGGCGTGCGCGATGACGACAGCGTCCTCTTTGGACGCGAAGTAGTTGAAGAAGGTGCGCGACGAGACCCCCGTCGCCGCGCTGATGTCCTCGACCGTCACCTGGTCCAGACCGCGTTCGGCGACGAGCCGGACGGCGGTGGTCGCCAGCGCGCGGTGGGTTTCCAGCCGCTTGCGCTCGCGGAGGCCTTTGACGGGTTCGGGCATGAGCACCACGATACGCCTAAAAATGCAGATGCTGCAAAATTGCAGTTTGTGAACCGTGCCACTCGTGGCCGGCTTGTTCCCGCCTGGCAGACTGCGGCGGGTGAGCGGAACGGTGCTGGTACTGGGCGGACGCAGCGAGATCGGCCTCGCGGTCGCGGAACGGCTCGCCAAGGGCGGGGCGCGCGAAATCGTGCTGGCCGCGCGGCGGAGTACGGACCTCGGCGCGGAGACCGAGCGGCTGCTGGCCGCGGGGGCGGAGAAGGTCGGCGTCGCCGAGTTCGACGCCGACGACCTCGCCGGGCACGGTCCGTTCCTGGAAAAGGTCGTCGCGGAACACGGTCCGCTCGACGTCGTCGTCACCGCTTTCGGGATCCTCGGCGACCAGGCGCGGGCCGAAGCGAACGCCGAGCACGCCGTCGCGATCGTGCACACCGACTATGTGGCGCACGTGAGTGTGCTGACGCGGGTGGCCAATGTGCTTCGTGAGCAAGGAAGCGGAAGTCTCGTGGTGTTCTCGTCGGTCGCCGGGGTGCGGGTCCGGCGGGCGAACTACGTCTACGGATCGGCGAAGGCGGGCCTCGACGGGTTCGCGAGCGGTCTGGCCGACGCCCTGCACGGCACCGGTGTGCACCTCCTGCTCGTCCGGCCCGGATTCGTGATCGGCCGGATGACCGAAGGCATGTCGCCGGCGCCGTTCTCGAGCACGCCGGATCAGGTCGCCGACGCGACCGTCGCCGCGCTCCGGAAGCGCCGGGACACGGTGTGGGTGCCGGGACTGCTGAGGCTGGTGTTCTCGGTGATGCGCGTGGTGCCTCGCGCGCTCTGGCGCCGGATGCCGCGCTAGGGAGCGCTGCGCGATCGATCCGGCACGCGGCGTCGCGACCGGTTGTCTTCTTGGTCACTTCGGCTGGGCCGATCGGGCTTTAAGACCTGTTCATGACACTTTTCTCAGCTGATTCCCAGCTAACACGGTGATCCTCGAACACGGGGGATCATTCACGAAAGCGGGGAGAAGGTCGTGCTGCTCACGTCGCGAGGACGACGGATCGGCGGCCGCGTCGCACTGGGCCTGGTGTCGGCGGCAGTACTGGGGGTCACGGGCTTCGCGTGGACGCAGTTGAGCCGTCTGGACGCGGGGATCGTCACGGCCGACGTGATCGCGCCGTCCGCCCAGGTGCCCGACGGCCCGCCGGGGCAGCCGCTGCAGGTGGCCCAGAACATCCTGCTCGTCGGCATCGACTCGCGGACCGGCCCCGACGGGAACCCGCTGCCGCAGAACGTCCTCGACGCCCTGCACGCGGGGGACAGCCGCGACGGTGGCGACACCACCGACACCATGATCGTGGTCCACATCCCGGCGGGCGGCGTCGGGGCGACGGCCATCTCCATCCCGCGCGATTCCTATGTGGACATCGCGGGCGGGTTCGGCAAGCACAAGATCAACTCGGCGTACAGCCGCGGCAAGAACGCCGCGATGACCTCGCTGCGCGCACAGGGCCTGACCGGCGCGCAGCTCGAGGTCAAGGCCGACGAGGCGGGCGCCAAACTCACGATCCAGACGATCGAGCAGTTCACCGGGCTCAGCATCAACCACTACGCCGCGGTCAACCTCGCCGGGTTCTCCGCGCTGAGCGAGGCCGTCGGCGGGGTCGAGGTCTGCCTCAAGGAACCGGTGCAGGACAAGTTCTCCGGGGCGTCCTTCCCGGCGGGCAAGCAGCTGCTTTCGGGCCCGCAGGCACTCGCCTTCGTGCGGCAGCGGCACGGCCTGCCCAGCGACCTCGACCGCATCGCGCGGCAGCAGGCGTTCCTTTCGAGCATGGCCAAAACCGTGCTGGACGCCGGGACGTTCACCGATCCCACCAGGCTGAGCGCCCTGATCGACGCGATCCAGGGTTCGGTCGTGCTCGACCGCGGCTGGGATGTGCTGAGCTTCGCGCAGCAGCTGCGGGGGATGAGTTCGGGAGCGCTCAAGTTCCAGACGATCCCGGTGCAGAGCCTTTCCCTCCCGACGCTGTCCGACGGCGACGCGGTGAAGGTGGACCCGGCCCAGGTGAAGGCGTTCGTGAAGACCGCGCTGAACTCGACGACCGTCGCCGCGGTGGGGGAGCCGACCGACGGGATCGGGATCAAGCCGGTGGCGGCCACGTCCTCCGTCGCTGCTCCGCCTTCGTCGTCTTCGACGTCCTCCATGCCTTCCTTGCCGCCTGAGATGGCCGGCTGCGTCAGCTGAGCTCAGACGTCGAGCACGATCCTGAGACGCAGGGATGGACCCCTTCACGCGCGGCCGCTGTGACTCTGGTTCGCGTGGGGCGCATGTGGCGATCCGCAAGTCCGTGAAGGACTCCTTCCCTACCTTCAGGGTAGGCAAGGAGTCCTTCACGGACCGGACCCGCGACCGGCCGCAGCCAGAATTCGGTAGGCACCCAAGACACTCTTGGCCCGGCCGACACCTCACCCCACCGACGCATTTCGTCCTCTGAATGCGGCAGCGGGACGCCCCGGAACTTTTCCAAGATTCTTTTGAACCGCACAGCGCCGCCTTCCGTGTCGATGGCGTAGGGGAGCTCCGGACAGCCTGGAGCCAGGGTGCCGGGGAGAAGGAATCGTGCTCAGCAAGCAAAAGCTCGGCAAGCGGGTCCTGTCGGTCGCCGTGCAGCCGAAGGCAACAGGCTCCGGCAAAAGGCTCAACGCCATGGATCGGGCCCTCGCGCGCAAATGGTTGCAGCTCAAGGCTTCGAGGGCGGGAGACCTCGATCCGGTGGTCGTCAACGGCGCGGACCTGACGTTGTACCGCTTCGACAAGGACACCGCCGAACCGTCGAAGCCGACCTGCGACGGCGACCGCGCCAAGACCTGGCCGCCGGTGCTCGTCACGCCCGGCAGCAAGGTTTTCCTCGCGGGGATCAAGAAATCCGCCGTCGGCACGGTCATGCGCGACGACGGGAGCCTTCAGCTGACCGTCGGCGGCTGGCCCGCCTACCGGTTCGCGAAGGACACCAAGCCGGGCGACACGCTCGGCCAGGGTGTCGGTGGAACGTGGTTCGGGCTCGCGCCGGACGGTCGGAAAGCACGGAATGGGCAGCCGGAAGCGAGCGCATCGCCGCGGAAGCCCGCGTTCAGCGCGATCCTCTTCGGTTGACAGACAGCAGAGACGGGAATGGTGTGATGAAGCGTCGGTCCGGCTGGGTGATCGTGGCGAGCCTGTCTCTGTTCCTCACCGGTTGTGCCGCGACGGTAGGGGGAGCGGCACAACCGGTGGACCCCACCCGGGTCGCCGGGCTCGAGATCACCGACGGCCCCAGCGGTCTCAAGCCCGGCGTGCTCGACGCCGTGCTCCCGGTCGACGGCGGGGACGGCGGGGAGATCGACAACCTCGCGGCCAACGCCGTCGCCGACGTCCAGCGGTATTGGCAGGAGCATCTGCCGGCGATCTTCAAACGCGAGTTCCGGCAGCTGGCCAACCTCGCTTCGTACGATTCGACGAGCCGCGGCCGCGAGATCTGCGGCGCGTCGACGGCCGGGCTGGTGAACGCCTTCTATTGCGGGGGAGAAGACGTCGTCGCGTGGGATCGCGGGGAACTGCTGCCGATGCTCGACGACTCCATCGGTTCGGCGGCGGTCATGGCAGTGCTCGCCCACGAGATCGGCCACGCCGTCCAGTTCCGGCTGGGTCTCCCGGCCGCGACGCCGTCGATCGTGAAGGAACAGCAGGCCGACTGCTACACCGGCACGTACTTCCGCTGGGTCGCCGAGGGCAAGTCGCCGATGTTCCAGGTCTCCACCGGCCGCGGCCTCAACGAGGTGCTCACCGCGCTGTTCCAGATCCGCGACACCGCCGGGGTCGCCTTCGACGACGACGGCGCGCACGGCAACGCGTTCGACCGGGTTTCCGCGTTCCAGTTCGGCTTCACCGACGGGCCCGCCCGCTGCGCGATGATCGACGAGCGGGAGATCGAGGGCCGCAGCACGCAAGGCGGTTTCGGCTCGGCCGCGGCGAACGAACAAGCGGCGGCGGAGAACGTCCGGCTCGACAACCGCGAGGCCTTGGCCGACCTCACGACCAGTCTGCGCCAGGCGTTCCGGCTCGCGGCCACCCCGCCGACACTCACCACCGGCGCGGCCTGCGGCGTGACGACGGAGGACGCGCTCGCGTCGTATTGCTCGGAGTCCAATCAGATCAACCTCGACCTCGACGGTCTCGTCCGCATCGGGACCCCGCCGCGCAGGGGGCGGCAGGGTGGCATCGGTGACTTCGCCGCGTTCGCCGAGGTCGCGTCGCGCTACACCCTCGCCGTCCAGCAGGAAGGCGGGTTCCGGCTCGACGGTCCGGTGGCCGCGCAGCGCACGGCGTGCCTCACCGGCTTCTGGGCCTCGACCATCGTGGACGGCAAACGCGGGTCGCTCAGCTTGTCGCCGGGTGATCTCGACGAGGCCGTGGCCGAGATGCTGACGCGGAACAGCCTGATCGCGGCGGACGTCCGGGGCCGGACGCTCCCGGCGGGTTTCGCCAGGGTCGCCGCCTTCCGCGACGGCTTCTCCTCCGGCGACCAGGGCACCTGCGGCACCAAATACCGCTAGATCCGTGAAGGCCTCCTTGCCTACCCTGAAGGTCAATGCCAGGAACTTAAGCGGCTCTGGGTTGGGCTGGGGTTGCTGTTGTGTTGGCTGTGTCCTGTTCGGTGG
>NZ_JBHRWK010000040.1:0-58526 GCF_042647925.1 Amycolatopsis speibonae | reverse complement strand
AGCTTCACCAAACCGCTGTGTCGGCTCAATATCGGAGGTCTTTCACCTCCGATCGGATAAACACGCGCATCATGGCGCACGTGATGAATATGGTGGACGTGACAATTCTTGGGTCGTCGATGACACCCCGGGAGCGCACAACCCCGATCCCGAATATTCAACGCTCGCCGCTGGCCGGGGGTGACAAATCGTCTCAGTCGTCCCACGTCCAGCGGCTCACCGGCCGCGTTCATCACCACGGGAAGCATGAGGCAGTCGCAGGCGGTCATCCGTGCCTCGCGGGCGGTCATGGTCCCGATGAAGTCGAGGCAGGCTTTCCCGATCCCGGTCTTGAGCTCTTCCAGGCCGATGGTGACGTGCACGAGGGTCCGGTAGCCGCTGGTGCCGGGCTGGTCCGGGCAGGCGATCGCCAGATCGAGCAGCTCGGCCCAGGCATCACCCTGACGCTCGGCTTTGGATCGCGGATCCGCCTGCCCGAACTCGTCGACGGGGCGGGGTGTCGCGTAGGCCTCCAGCGCGGCCGCCGTACGGGCGCCTGTCTCGTCGTCGAGGAGGCCGTTCAGTTTCCAGAACCCGTCCTTGCGACGCTCCAGGGTGACTTCGCGGCGAGGCTGCTTCGGCTCGGGCTCCTTCGGCTCGTTCCCGTCCGGGTCGAGCCAGCCGAGGATGTCCTCCTCGGCTTTCGCCAGTTGCCGTGGCCCTGCGTCCCGGGCCAGGTCGGCCAGGATCTTTTCCGCGGTCTCGCGATCCTCTGCTGAGGTGTCGGCCGGGATCCGCCCCAGGATCTCCAGGATCTGCTCGATCCGGTGCTCACCGATCGCGCCATCAGCAGCCGCGGCACCTGTGGCGGGAGCGACAGCCGGAACCTCGGTGCCGTCCAACGCGCGGGTCGGGTTCACCGCGATCGCCCGCTTCACGATCGGGCCCGCCTCACGTCGCGACAATCCCGCCACATCGGCGAACCACGCCGCCGTCGACCCATAGCCATACAAGTCTTTCGCGCCCCGGGACTCCACCTCCGCCAAGTACTGCCCCAGCCCGGCGGACGCGGCCCGCATCACCTGCAGGAACTGCCGCACGCCATGGGCAAGCTCCAGCTTGCCGGCGCGCCACAGCTCCTGCGGCAACTCGGGAAGAACAGTCTCGGACACCCCTCCATAATACGCCACCGCAGTCGAACATGTGTTCGTAATTTTAAGTGACAATGAATCGGCTAATCTAATGTTGAAGAGTGAAATCGGCAGAGTGCTGCGTCTCGATGTGAACGGCGCTAGTGACCAATCCGGCGATCAGGCGCAACCGAGGGGCGCAATTAGGCGACTAATTGCGAGAACGTCGAAGTGCGGCAATCTCTTCCCGAAGCGAAACGACCGCCTCGGCGAGATCCACCGGGTCGACGGTCGCGGCCCAGTCCCGGATGAGTCCGGATCGCAGGCGGAGGACCTCTTTCTCCGCATCGCGCACGATCGCCGCTTGGGTGTATTCCTGCGCGTCGACGGCCGCTTCCTTGCGTCGCCGGTGCTCGGCGATCTGCGCGCTGAGCAGGTCGATCTCGTGCGGTGGATCGGCGGGGCCGCGGACGGGGGTAGTGAGATCGGGCCCGCCCCAGGCGGCGTTCTCATCGAGCAGAGGAGCCCAGATCCGGGCAAGAGCTTCCCGTGTCAGCTCCTCCGTCACGCCGTGTTCGGCCAGGATGCGAGCCGGTCCGCCTCCGGACGACAGCAACGCGGCGATCATCTCGGTGAACCCGTCATGCCGCAGCACCTCGCGGACTTCGGCGGTGACCGCGAACCCCGACTCGGTGCCTGCGGCGACGTCGGAAGCAGGTGCTTTCTCCAGCTGCCAGACGAGGACATCGCGAGAAATCCCCAAGACGCCGGGAAGCACGTACCCGACGCCATCCTCCAAAACGGCGAGCAGAAGCTCCTCCCCGCCGATCCGATCGCGTCCCAGCCGGACAGCGTGAGCGTGCGCCCGCGCCAGCAGGCTCACGCCGACCGCTCCGACGAGGAATCACCGATCCGCGGGAAAGGGGCGGTGGAGAAGATGATCTCCACCGCCACTTCGAAGAACTCCGCGATCCGCAGCGCCAGGTAGAGGCTCGGGCTGTACTCGCCGCGTTCGAGGTAGCCGATGGTCTGGTAGTGCACGCCCAGCGCATCGGCGAGCTCGCGGCGGGAGATGCCCCGTTCCGCCCGCAGCATCGCGATCCGGTTGTAAACGACCTCGCTCATGAACTAGCCAATTCGCTGCATCGCCTTTTCCCGTCGTGCCGCCACCGAGGACCCGGACTCGCGGCGCGCCATGCGCCGCAGGACCACCGGGGCCAGGACCAATCCGATCACGGCCCAGGCGGTCAGCACGCCGAGGGTCTCCCAAGGCCGCCAGGACTGCCCGATCTCGATCAGCACCGTCGAGTCCGGCAGCAGCGCCGACCGCATGCCGAGGCCGAGCCAGTACATCGGGAACACCTGCCCGACGCCTTGCAGCCACTCCGGCAGCGCGGTGATCGGGTAGAAGATCCCGGAGATCGCGCCGATGCCCAGCGTCGGCAGCATGATCAGCCCGATGCTGCGCGCGTTCGTGGTCAGCGAGCCGAAGATCGCGCCGAGCGGCATGGTGGCGAGCAGGCCGAGCACCAGCACCCACAGCAGGCCCAGCCAGGACGTCAGCCCGCCCGGAGCGATGCCGTCGAACAGGATGAGGCTCGGGATCAGCACCAGCAGCATCCCGATGACCGTGTTGAGGGACACTGTGACGACCTTGCCGACGAGGTAGCCGACCATGCCGTTCGGGGTCGCCTTCGCGCGCAGGAGGGTGCCGTCCTCGCGTTCGACGGCGAGGACGCCCGCCATGCCGAGCATGCCGCTGAACACGATCGACGCGCCCAGCACGCTCGGCACGGTGGCGGCGCCGAGTGAGAACTCCATGCCCGGCAATTTCGCGTCGCGCATGAAGAACATGACGACGACGAAGATCGCCGGGAAGAGGAAGGTGTTGAACAGGTCTTCGCGGTTGGTCATCATCTGGCGGGCTTCGAGCCAGCCGCGTTGAACGCCCAGCCGGACACTGTGCCGAATCGGGTTCATCACGCACTCACCTCCACAAGCGGGGATTCCGCCTGGCGCACCAGGGTCATGTACGTGTCCTCGAGCGACGCCCGCCGGACCTCCAGGTCGCCGATGGCGTCCCCGTGCTGCTTGAACAGTTCGTGCACGTACTTCGTCGATTCGGTCGTCGAGTGCACGAACCGCTGACCGTCCAGCGTCCAGCGCACCTCGGCCTCGCCGGCGATCTGCCTGCTCAGCGCGTCGGCCGAACCGTCGGCCACGATCCGGCCGTGGTTCAGGATCAGGATCCGGTCGGCCAGCTTCTCGGCCTCGTCCAGGTCGTGCGTGGTGAGCAGGATCGTCGTGTCGTCGTCATCGGTCAGCCGGTGCACGAGTTCGTGGAACTCGCGCCGCGCCTCCGGGTCCAGCCCGGCGGTCGGCTCGTCGAGGAACAGCAGTTCCGGTCGGCCGACGATGCCGATCGCGACGTCGAGACGGCGCCGCTGCCCGCCCGACAGCATCCGGACCCGCTTGTCCGCGTGCGCGGTCAGCCCGACCGCGGCGATCAGCTCGTCCGGATCCCACGGCCGCCTGATGCGGTCCGTCGAATACGGCGCGTAGTAGCCGCCCAGGTGCTCCAGCAGTTCCCGCACCCGCCATTTCGCGTGGTCGCGCCAGGACTGGAGGACGACGCCCAGCCTCGCCCTCCAGTCCTCGTCCGCGTGCGCCGGGTCGATGCCCAGCACGCTGACCTCGCCCTCCGACCGCATTCGGAAGCCTTCGAGGATCTCGATCGTCGTGGTCTTGCCCGCCCCGTTCGGCCCCAGCAGGCAGATCACCTCGCCCCGGTGCGCGGTGAAGTCCACGCCGTGGAGGACGTCGTTCGTCCCGTACCGCATCCGGAGATCTTGGACAGAGATCATCACTTCGTGTGGATCTCTCATGAGCCACCCCCATCTCAGTGCTGCGATCTAATGTAGCACACCTACTACATTCGATCCGACGATTACTCCCTTCGAAACGGGCCATCTACAGTGAGCGCATGTCCACGAGCGCACGTGTCCGAGCCGACGCGTGCCCCGGTGTTTTCGCCACCCACGACGCCGCCGACGGTCCGCTCGCCCGGGTCCGGCTGCCCGGCGGCGCCATCGCCGCGGACCGGTTCAGGGCTCTCGCGGACGCCGCCGACGACCTCGGCGACGGCGCCCTCCACCTCACTTCGCGCGGGAACGTCCAGCTTCGCGGCGTCACCCGTCCCGGCCTCGCGACCAGGCTTTCCGCGGCGGGACTCCTGCCTTCGCCGTCGCACGAACGTGTCCGCAACATTCTCGCTTCGCCGCTGAGCGACGTCGCCCAGAAACTCGCCCCCGCGCTCGACGCGGCCCTGTGCGCCGTCCCCGAGCTGGCCGAACTTCCTGGCCGCTTCCTCTTCGCTCTCGACGGCGGCCAAGGCGACGTCGCGGGAGAAGGCGCCGACGTCTGCTGGCGTGACGGCGCGGTGCTGCTCGCCGGCGGCGACACCGGCCTGCGCGTCAGCGCGGAGCACGCCGTCGACGCGCTGATCTCGGTCGCGCGCGCGTTCCTCCGGGTCAGGGGAACGGCCTGGCGCGTCAGCGAACTGCCCGACACGGAATCGCTGCTCAAGGGCATACCAGGCGAAACAAGAGAGCCGCGGAGATTCCAGGTGAATCCCGGCCTGCCCATCGGGCCGATCGGCGAAGCGATCGTCGTCGCGCCGGTCTTCGGTCGCCTGACCTCGGCCCAGGCGCGAGCGATCGCGAAAGCCGGGGACGCCGTGGTCACCCCGTGGCGGTCGATCCTGGTTCGGGGCCCTCTGGAGGCGGGTACGGGGCTGGTCGCCGATCCGGCCGCGCCGTCGCTCGGGATCAGCGCCTGCATCGGACGGCCGGGCTGCGCGAAGTCGCTCGCCGACGTCCGGGCCGACGCGGCGCGGGCCGGCCTGGCCCCGAGAGTCCACTTCGCCGGTTGTGAACGGCGATGCGGCAAACCCGCGCACGAGCACGTCGACGTGCTCGCGACCGGGGACGGTTATCTGGTCGATGGGGCGTTCGTCCCGGTCGGCGAGCTGACAGAGACGTTGGCGACGTTGGCGACGTTGGCGCAGAAAGGGACACAGTGATCGACTACATCCGGGACGGGGCCGAGATCTACCGGCATTCGTTCGCCACCATCCGCGAGGAGGCGGATCTCGCGATCCTCCCCGACGACGTCGCGGTGCTGGCCGTGCGGATGATCCACGCCTGCGGGATGGTCGACCTGGTCGACGACCTCCGCTACAGCCTGGACGTCGTGGAGTCCGGTCGCGCGGCGCTCGAAGCGGGCGCCCCGATCCTCTGCGACGCCAACATGATCGCCTCCGGCGTGACCCGCAAACGTTTGCCTTCGGCCAACGAGGTGCTCTGCACGCTGTCCGATCCGAAGGTGCCGGGGCTGGCCGAGCGGATGGGCACCACCCGTTCCGCGGCCGCGCTGGAGCTGTGGCGCGACAAGCTGCCCGGTTCCGTGGTGGCGATCGGCAACGCGCCCACCGCGTTGTTCCGCCTGCTGGAACTGCTCGACGAGGGCGTCGGCGCCCCGGCGGCGATCATCGGTGTCCCGGTGGGTTTCGTCGGCGCCGCCGAGTCCAAAGTGGAGCTCGTCGAACAGGCACCCGCGCCGTATCTGGTGGTGCACGGACGCCGTGGCGGCAGCGCGATGGCCGTCGCCGCGATCAACGCGATGGCGAGTGAGGTCGAATGAGCGGGCCCGGGAAACTCTGGGGTGTCGGGCTCGGGCCCGGTGACCCCGAACTGATGACGGTCAAGGCCGCGCGGCTGATCGGCGAGGCCGGCGTCGTCGCCTATCACAGCGCGCGGCACGGCCGGAGCATCGCGCGGTCGGTCGCCGAGCCGTACCTGCGGGAGGGGCAGCTCGAAGAGAAGCTGGTCTACCCGGTCACGACCGAGACCACCGACCACCCCGGCGGCTACGAAGGCGCCATCGCCGATTTCTACGAGCTGAGCGCGAAGCGCCTCGCCGAGCACCTCGACGCCGGACGCGACGTGGTCGTGCTCTGCGAAGGCGACCCGTTCTTCTACGGCTCCTACATGTACATGCACGAACGGCTCGCCGACCGCTACGAGGCGACCGTGGTGCCCGGCGTGACGTCGGTCAGCGCCGCGTCGTCGGTGCTCGGGCGGCCGCTGGTGCAGCGCGACGAGGTCCTCACCATCCTGCCGGGCACCCTGCCCGCGCCGGAGCTCGCGCGACGCCTGGCCGACACGCAGGCCGCGGCGGTGCTCAAACTCGGCCGCACGTTCGGCAACGTCCGCGAGGCGCTGGCCGAGGCCGGGAAGCTGGACGACGCCTTCTACATCGAACGCGCGACCTGGCAGGCACAGCGCGTCGAGCCGTTGGCCGACGTCGACCCGGACTCGGTGCCGTACTTCTCGCTGGCGTTGCTGCCCAGCCCGGCGTACGCGTCCAGGCTCGCCGACGAACCCGAAGCCGCCCAGAAGCCGGAAAAGCGCACCGGCGGCGAAGTCGTGGTCGTCGGCCTCGGCCCGGCGGGCCCTGGCTGGCTGACGCCCGAAGCGACCGAGGAACTGGCCGCGGCGGAGCACATCGTCGGCTACGGCCCGTACGTCGCGCGGGTTCCGCAGCGCGCGGGCCAGCAACGGCACGCGTCGGGCAACCGCGTCGAGGCCGAACGCGCTGTCGAAGCGCTGGAACTGGCCGCGAACGGCGCCAAGGTCGCGGTGGTGTCCTCGGGTGATCCCGGCGTGTTCGCGATGGCGTCGGCGGTGCTGGAACAGGTCGCCGGCGGGCACGGCACGGGTACGCGGGTGCGGATCGTGCCGGGGGTGACCGCCGCGCAGGCGGCCGCGTCCCGGGTCGGCGCGCCGCTGGGCCACGACTACTGCGTGCTTTCGCTGTCCGACCGGCTCAAGCCGTGGGAGATCATCGAACGACGGCTCGACGCGGCGGGCGCGGCGGATCTCGTGCTCGCGCTGTACAACCCGGCGTCCCGCACGCGGACCACGCAGCTCGCGCAGGCCCGCGAAGTCCTGCTGCGGCACCGCGCGCCGGAGACACCGGTGGTCGTCGCCCGTGACGTCGGCGGGCCGGAGGAGGACATCCGCGTGGTCACCCTCGGCACGCTGGAGCCGTCGGAAGTGGACATGCGCTGCCTGCTGATCGTGGGTTCGTCGAAGACCCGCGCCGAGAACGGAGTGGTCTGGACACCGCGCACCTACGAGTGACGGCCGAGCCCGGCGTTGCGAGCCTGGCCGAGCAGCACTTCGCGGTCGTCCGTGCCGACCTTGGCGTGGATCGACGACACGACGTTGCGCACGGTCTTGGGCGCGAGTCCCAGCTGTCGAGCCACCTGCGCGATCACCAGCCCGCCCGCCAGGAGGTCGAGCACCTCGTGCTCGCGTGAGGTCAGCCGGGGGAACACCCGGATCGGCTGGGAAGCGGCCAGCAGGCCGTAAAGCCGGTCCGCGGCGCGCTCGCCGAAGACGACCGCGCCCGCCGCCACCCCGCGGATGAACCGGACCAGGTCGTCGCGGCCGGCGGTCCGGGACAGCACGCCGCGGGCGCCCGCGAGCATCGAGGCGACCACGAGTTCGCCGTCGCCGGGCGGGGTCAGCACGAGCACCGCGGTTCCCGGTAAGCGGGAAGACACTTCGCGCGTGATGGCGAGCCCGTCGAGCGCGGGCGGGTGAACGGACAGGACCAGGACGTCCGGGCGCAGCGTGGTGGCGTACCAGACCGCTTCGCGTTCGTCGGGGGTATGAGCGACCACCTCCAGCTCCGGGGACACGGGCGGCTCGGGGACACCGGCGAAGACCACGCTCACCACTGGGGTTCGAATCGGCACGCCATCGGTTGTAGCGCAGAACTTTTGTACAGTGTCCGGCCGTTTTCGGTGAACAATGTCCATTCGATAACGCTTCGACGATCAGGGGGGGCCTGGTGCCGAGACGCGAGCGCCCGCTGGGACCGGGCGACGACGTCGTCGTGAGGTTCGCGGCGGATCTTCGCCTGCTCCGGGAAACGGCCGGCGGGCCGACGTACCGCGAACTTTCGACCCGCGCGGGGTACTCGGCGGCCGCGCTGTCCGAGGCGGCGGGCGGCCGGAAACTGCCGGGGCTCGCGGTGACGGTCGCGTACGTCACCGCGTGCGGCGGAGACGTCCAGGCCTGGGAGGAACGCTGGCGCGCGGTCGCCGCGGGGCTCGCCGCGGCTTCGGGCGAACGTGACGACAGTGAGGCCGCTGAACTCCCGTATCTGGGACTGGCCGCGTTCCAGACGGCCGACGCCGCCCGGTTCTTCGGCCGCGAGCGCCTGGTCGCCGAGCTGACCGGCAAGCTCTGCCAGCGACGGCTCGTCGGCGTCTTCGGCGCTTCGGGCTCGGGGAAGTCGTCCGTCCTGCGAGCCGGGCTGGCCGCGGCGAGCGAATGCCCTGTCGTCCTTCGCACGCCCGGGGCGCATCCCGTCGACGAGGATCTCGACGCCGACGGACGGCTGCTGATCGTCGACCAGTTCGAGGAGGTCTACACCCTCTGCCGGGACCAGGCCGAACAGGAGAAGTTCGTCGACACGCTGCTCGCGCTGGCCCGCGACGAGCACGGGACCCGGGTCGTCCTCGGCGTCCGCGCGGACTTCTACGGTCACCTCTGCCGTCACGCCGGGCTGGTCGAGGCGCTCACCGACGCGCAGGTGATGGTCGGCCCGATGACCGCCGACGAACTCCGGACCGCGATCGTCGAACCCGCCGTCCGCGCGGGCTGCCGGGTCGAGGCCGCGCTGGTCACGACGCTCGTCGCCGACGCCACCGGCCAGCCCGCGATGCTCCCGCTCGTCTCGCACGCGCTGCTGGAGACCTGGCGGAGGCGCCAGGGGATCACGCTGACGAGCGCCGCTTACGAGGCGGCGGGCGGGATCCTGAACGCGATCGCGCAGACCGCGGAAGCCGTCTATACGGATCTGGAGCCGGACAGACAGAGCGTCGTCCGGCAGATCTTCCTTCGGCTGACCGCGCTCGGCGAAGGCACCGAAGACACGAAGCGCCGCCTCAACCGGCGCGAACTCGACGACGATCCGGCGACCACGGAGGTCCTCGAACGCCTCGCCGACGCGCGGCTGCTCGTCCTCGACCGCGACGGCGTCGAGATCGCCCACGAGGCCCTGATCCGCAGCTGGCCCCGGTTGCGCGACTGGCTCGCGGAGGACCGCGAAGGGCACCGCCTGCATCGTCAGCTGGCCGAGGCGACCGAGCTGTGGGAGTCGCTGGATCGCGACAAGGGCAGCCTCTATCGTGGCACCCGGCTGGGTCTCGCGGCCGAATGGGCGGCCAGGGAGCCGGAGGCGCTGAGCACGCGTGAGCGGAAGTTCCTGCGGGCCGGGCTCGACGCCGAAGCCGAGGAGACCGCCGCCGGCCGCAAACGGACCAGGAGGCTGCGAAGACTCGTCGCGCTCCTGCACGTGTTGCTGGTGCTGGCGGTGGCGGCCGGCGTGTACGCCGTCGATGCCAGGAACACCGCGACCGACGAGCGGAACGTCGCGCTCGCGCGCAAGGCCGTCGTCGACGCGAAGGCGTTGCGGGAGTCGAATCCGGCGCTGTCGACGCAGCTCAGCCTCGCCGCGTACCGGCTCGCGCCGATCCAGGAGACCCACGACGGCCTGCTCGCCTCCATGGCGGCGCCGTTCGCCACCCGGATGCCCTTCGACCCCGGCGATGTCACCGTCGTACTGAGCGGACAGCTCATGATCACCGCCGACTCCTACCGGTCGACGCGGGTGTGGTCCATCGCCGATTCGCGGCAGCCGGCGCTGCTGGCGACGCTGCCCGGTTCGGAGGAGGTCCGCGGGCCGCTCGCGTTCAGCCGGGACGGCCGGGCGCTGGCGACCGTCACCCGGGATCACCGGATCCGGCTCTGGGACCTGACCGATCCACGGCATCCGGTCCGGAAGGCGGACGTCACCGGGCACCGGGACGTCCTGCTCTCCCTCGACTTCAGTCCTGACGGCCGCGTGCTCGTCACCGGCTCCGTGGACCACACCGTCCGGCTCACCGACGTCGGCGACCTCGGCGCGCCGAAACCGCTCGGCGTGATCCCGGCCGAGCAGCTCGAACGCGCCGTGTTCAGCCCGGACGGCAAACTGCTCGCGGTCACGAACACGAACTGGACGGCGGAACTCTGGGACGTCACCACGCCGTCCGCGCCGCTGAAGCGGTCCGTCCTTTCCGGACACCAGGACCTGCAGCTCACCCCGTCGTGGAGCCCGGACGGCAAGCGGCTGCTCACCACCAGCTGGGACCGCACGGCGAAGCTCTGGGACGTCGCCGATCCGGCGGCGCCGCGCCCGCTCACGACGTTGACCACGCCCGCCGTGGTCTGGGCGGCCGGGTTCAGCCCGAGCGGCAGGCTCGTGGTGACCGCGGGCGACGACCAGTCCGTCCGCCTCTGGGACGTCACAGGGCCGGCGAAGGAACTGCCGCCGCTGTCCGGGCACACCAACGCCATCTGGTGGGCGGCGTTCTCCCCGGACGGCAAGACCATCGTGTCCACCAGTGCCGACCGCACCGTCCGGCTGCAGGACGTCGGCGAGCTGGCGCTGGCCTCGAGCGCGGGCTGGAACGTGGGCACCTTCACCGAACAGGGCCGGATCCTCGTCACCTCGGGCGACGACGTGCGGCTCTGGGCGATGGACGACCTTCGCGCGCCGAGACAGCTCGCGAAACTCCCCGGCCCGGCCACCGTCACCGCCGTCGCGCTGAGCCCGGACCGGCGAAGCCTCGCCCTCGCCGCGCACGACGGCGCCGGTGTCGGCGGGAAGTTCGTGCTCCAGCGTTGGGACATCAGCGATCCGACGGCGCCGAAACTGACGGCGTCGACCACGGTCTGGCCGACCTATTCGCTCGCGTTCAGCCCGGACGGGAAGACCTTCGCCTCCGGCCACGACGACGGGCCGATCCAGCTCTGGGACGTCGGCGATCCCACGAGGTTCGCCGAGCCGCGGGTCCTGCCTGTCGGCGACGGCACCGTCTGGTCGCTCGCGTTCACCCCTGACGGGCGGACGCTCGTGGCCGGTCAAGGCGCCGACTCGTCCGCGGTGACCTTGTGGGACGTCGCCGACCCTCACCGTCCGGGCCTGGTGTCGACCCTGCGGCCCGACGGCGGCACGTTGTTCAAGATGGCGCTCAGCCCCGACGGCCGCACGGTCGCCGCGGGCAGCAGCGACCGGAACGTCTACCTCTGGGACATCGCCGATCGCGCGCACGCCGTGCGGCTGGCGAAACTGGGCGGCAATCCCGAGGGCGTCGGGCCGCTCGCGTTCGGCCCGACAGGCAAGGAACTGGCGGCTTCGGCGTTCCGGACGGTCCGCGTCTGGGACCTGACCGATCCGCGGCACCCGGTCGAATCGGCGCAGCTCACCGGCTTCGCCGCGACGGTCAACTCGCTGGCGTACCGGGACGACGGGCACACGCTCGCGATCGGGAGCAGCGGCGTGCAGCTGTGGCAGACGGACACCGCGCGAGTGGGCGAGGAGATCTGCAGATTGGCGACGCCGAGGATCACCAGGGAAGAGTGGGAGAGGTACTTTCCGGGGCTCGACTACACGCCACCGTGCAGTTCATGAAAGCCGGGGGTAACTCCCTCCGTAATAAACATATAGCGCATGGGGGGACTTGCCACAAGACCCCGGTCATGCTTCAGACTCACTCGCCGTAGCCGAAACCTGGCGAAATGGGAGTCTGTGTCAACTCAGGGTCATGAAGAAGAACTCCGGACCGAACGCGAATACGTCGCCGGGCTCTACACGCGCCTGGACGCCGAACGCGCGCGGGTGAAGGGGGAGTTCCAGGCCGCGCTCGGGGGAACCGGCGGCACGGCCATGGAACGTGACGTCGAGGTGCGCGCGCTGGGCAGGGAGTCGCGGCGGCTGGACGTCGTGGACAACGGCCTGTGCTTCGGCAGGCTGGACAGCGACGCGGGGGAGACGTCCTACATCGGCCGGATCGGTCTCTTCGAAGAGGAGAACGACTACGAACCGGTGCTGCTCGACTGGCGGGCTCCGGCGGCGCGCCCGTTCTACACCGCGACAGCGGCGACGCCGGAGAAGATGCGCCGTCGCCGCCAGTTCCACACGCACGGGCGCGAGGTGCTCGGGTTCACCGACGAGGTGTTCGGCCGCCCCGGCGGCGACGCGGAGGGTGACGCGGCGCTGCTCGCGGCCGTCAACGCGCCGCGGGGCGAGGGGATGCGCGACATCGTCGCGACGATCCAGTCCGAACAGGACGAGATCATCCGGCACGAGCATCCCGGCGTGCTGGTGATCGAGGGCGGGCCGGGCACCGGGAAGACCGTGGTGGCGTTGCACCGCGTCGCCTACCTGCTCTACACCCAGCGCGAGCGGATGGAGCGGCACGGCGTACTCGTGGTCGGGCCGAATCCGGCGTTCCTGCACCACATCGGCCGGGTCCTGCCGTCGCTGGGCGAGACCGACGTGGTGTTCATGACCACCGGCGATTTCGTGCCAGGCAAGCACGTCACCGCCGAGGACAGCCCGGGGACGACGCGGCTCAAGGGGTCGCTGAAGATGCTGGACGTCCTCAAAGCCGCCGTCGCCGACCGGCAGCGGCTGCCTTCGGAGCCGGTGCTGGTCGACCTGGCCGACGTCACCGTCCGGATCGACGCCGAGACCGCGGAATGGGCCAGGGACGAGGCGCGCAAGAGCGGCCTGCCGCACAACGAAGCGCGGGTGACGTTCACCGAAATCGTCACCTACGTGCTGACCGAACGGGCGATCGCGCGGATCGGCCGCGGCTGGCTCGGCCGGGACGACCGCGACGAATGGGAACGGCTGCGGAAGGACCTGCTCAAGGAACTGGCGGAGAGCGAGACGTTCACCACCGCGCTCGACGAGCTCTGGCCGATCCTGACGCCCGAAAGCCTGCTGGGTTCGCTGTTGTCTTCCGCGGACAGGCTGCGCGCCGCGGGTGCCGACCAGGCGTTGCTGCGCGCCGACGGGGAAGCCTGGACGGTGTCGGACATGCCGCTGCTCGACGAACTCGTCGACCTGCTCGGCCGCGACAAGAGGGCGGACCAGGCGGCGGAGCGGGCCGTCGAGCGGGAGAAGAAGGCCGAGGCCGAGTACGCCGAAGGTGTGCTGGACACGATGAAACTCGACCGCGAGGAGATGGACGAGGACGTCATGCTGTCCGCCGAAAACCTCCTCTTCGCCGACGAACTCGCCGACAGGTTCGTCGAGCAAGATACGCGCAGCCTCGTCGAGCGTGCCTCCGCGGACCGGGACTGGACGTACCGGCACGTCGTGGTCGACGAAGCGCAGGAACTGTCCGAAATGGACTGGCGGGTGCTGATGCGGCGAGTACCCAACCGGTCCTTCACCGTCGTCGGCGATCTGGCGCAGCGCCGGTCCGAGGCCGGGGCGCGATCCTGGGACGCGATGCTGCAGCCGTACGTGCCGGGCCGCTGGGTCTACCGGTCGCTGACGGTGAACTACCGCACGCCGTCGGAGATCATGGCTGTCGCCGCGTCGGTGCTGGCCGAATTCGCGCCCGAGGTCAAGGCGCCGGAGTCGGTCCGTTCGAACGGTGTCCGGCCGTGGGCGCGGCCGGTCACCGAGGACTCGCTGGCCGGCGCCATCGAGGAGTTCGTCAAGGACGAGGCCGGCCGCGAGGGCACCAGCGTCGTGATCGGGCCGCCGGGGGTGCCGGGCACCGTGCCCGCCTCGGAGACGAAGGGGCTCGAGTTCGACGCGGTCCTCGTGGTGGATCCAGCGCGGATCCTCGCCGACGGCCCGCGCGGCGCGGCAGAGCTCTACGTCGCGCTTACCCGCGCTACGCAGCGGCTCGGGGTCCTGCACGAGGACGCCTTGCCGCCCGCTTTGGCCGGCCTGAGCGGACAACACGCGTGACGTCCGTCTGGACACGCGTCCTAGCGGGTCGGGTCCTTGCCGTTCGGCTGCCGCGGACCGGGACCCGGCGACCACCAGCCGGGCACGACCTTCTCGCCGTGGATGATCGTCGGCGCGATCCCCTCGGTGAACGGTTCGACCTGCAGCAGCTGGCCCCAGGACTGGCTGGGCTGCCCGATCAGGTAGCTGGGCACCTCGGGTTCGGCCGCGACCTCTTCGAGCCAGCCGATCGGGCCGCCGTTGGTGCTGGACGCCCAGTTCGCCTCGTCGGCGACGGCGCCCGCGGTGATCCGGTACTCGGGCATCTTCGAGATGCCGTCGTGCGACGTCACCGGCTCCACGCACGGGTAGACGAACGACGCCGGCCAGTCGACGTACACCGGCTTGCCCGCGATCTTCTCGGTCAGCGTGGTGAACGTCGGCACGCGGGGCGCGGACGCGGCGATCCAGCCGTCCTCGGTGAGGTCGTTGTCGACGATGTTGATCCGCACGGACGTCGTCTCGGCGGGAAGGTCACGCAGGTTGATCCGGGTGTCGTTCCAGCCGTTGGTCCCGGCGCCCGGCGGGAGCACGAACTGGCTCCGGACCACCTTCACGCCTTCGCCGGTGTTCACGCCGTAGTCGAGGCTGACCGACGTCGGACGCCGCGACGCACCCGCTGTGGCGACCACGATCTGGCCGTCCGCGGGCTTCTCGGCGAGGGCGTACCAGTCGCTGCGCAGCCGCCCGGCCCGCGTCTCGGGGTCGAGGAAGCTGCTCCACATCGGTACCTCGTCGGGCTTGAAACCGTGCGGAGGTTCGGCCAGCGGGTCCTTGTCGTCGATCGCGCGGGTGTGGAACCCGGTCTGCACGCGGCCGTTGTCCTGTTCCGGATCGGGCAGCGGAGGCGGGGTCTGCCCGGCGGGCGGCTCTTCCTTCTTCACCGGCACCGTCCGCTGTTCGGACTGGGCCCGCAGGATGCTGGTCGCGGCGTCGCGTTCCACCATCACGTGGTCGGAGAGGTTGCAGCTCTTGCCGGACAGATGCCCGAAGTTCGCGGCGCCGAGACTGTAGGAACCGGCCTGGTTGTGGATGGCCCACGCCATGCTGACGAACTCGCCCCCGGCCATCAGGCCACAGACGACCACCAGCGACAGCGACCCGAGCCGCAGTGACCGGCCCCGGCCTTCCTGCGGCCCCGCGGACAGTCCAGGCCGGTGTGCGCGGACGTTCTCCACGAACGCGTAGATCCCGGAAATCGCGGCCGCGACCAGCAGGATCGTCGACAGCGGGAGCCCGCCGATCGACGGTGCCACCCCGGTCCACTGCACGCCGAGCTTCGAAACGAACCAGAAGGAGTTGGGGCCGGTCGCGGCCAGCGCGCCGACCACGAGCAGCCCGGCGAGGAACGCCGCCCGGTTCCGTCTCGAGCGCAGTACCGTCGAACTGGTCGCCAGCGCGGTCAGCGCCGCCATGGCCGCGCCGACGGCGGCGAACGCGCCGAAGTGATGCGTCCATTTGGTCGGGGTCAGCGCCAGCAGCAGGAAGAAGAGCGCGACCGTGCCGATCAGGCGGCGGCTGGGGCCGAGCGCGGCGCCGGGGATCCGGCCGCGGCGCAGCAGCACCACCAGGCAGGTCCCGGTGCACAGCAACACGAGCAGCACGGGGAACCGGCGTGGCATGGAGCCGTCCGGCAGGCTTTCGAAGAGCAACTGGTAGCGCGCGAGTTCCTGGAACCACGACAGGTTCGGGCCGACCTGGGTGCGGATCCGGGTCGCCTCCTGCACGGTGGCGAAGGTCTGGTCGGCGAACACCACGACCAGCACCAGCAGTCCGGCGGCCAGCACCGGCGCGAGCACCGGCAGCCAGCCGTTCTCGGCGCGCTGGCGGACCAGTTTGAACAGCGGGCGGGCGGCGACCAGGAATGGCGCGACCGCGATCAGCCCGGTCGGTGTCGCGGCCAGGGTGAACCCGGCCGCGGTGAGGCCGAGGGCCAGCGGCAGCAGACGGCGCGTCACGAGCGCGCGCTCCACGGCGCAGATCGCCAGCAGCGAGCCCAGCGCGGCGACCGGTTCCGGCCGGACACCGTTGTTGAAGGGCATCCACCAGACCAGGAAGACCGCGGCGGCGGCCCAGCCGGCCGCGCGGCTCGTCCGCACCTGGGTGCCGAGCCGCGGCATGACCTCGCGGCTGATCAGCAGCCAGCTCAGCACGCCGAGCAGGAACGACGGGAGCCGGATCCACGGCGGCACCGTGCTGACGTGCGCCATCAGCTGGTACACGTGGTAGAACCAGCCGAACGGCGCCTCGGCGACGCCGAACCAGCGGTGGTAGTTCGTGAGGTAGCCGGTCTCTTCGGCCACTCTCGACATCGTGAGGATGTAGCCGTCGTCGGAGGTGACCGGGCCGATGAAGACCCACGCACCGAGCGCGATGATCACCGTCGCGTCGCGGGCGGTCAGCCGCCACCAGCCGACCGGCGCCCAGCGCGGCGCGCGGCGGGCGGAACCGGAGTCCATCCGCCACACCGCGATCAGGCAGCCGATGAACGACAGCGCCGCGATCACGCCGATGATCCACTTCAGCACCGTGGGCGAGGTCTGGTAGCGGGTGTCCGGGACGACGGAGACGTGCAGGCCGTCGATCGGGTCCTTGCCCGCGTTGAGCGACGAGTAGATCCCGACCAGCCGCGGCCGGACGTCGCCCTCCGCGTGGAAGACCACGGTCTCGGCGACGGTCAGCGTCATCTGGTTCGCGTCCGCCGACAGTTTGATATCGCATTTATCCTGTGACGTTGACTGAGGAGGCAGCGGCTGCTGCACGATCTGCTGTCCCTGGCTGGACGCGAGCAGCACGCCGTTGTCGATGCGCAGCTGCAGGCCGACCCCCTTGCCCGCGCGCGGGTCGGTGCGGCCGTCGGGCACGGTGGAGAACAGGAGTGCTTGGCCCTGCGAACGCGCGTCGAGTGAGCGGACGGTCGTGCACGGCAGATCGACGCGCAGGTCCTGGGCCCAGTACCCGGTCAAGGGCGCGTTGACGGAGCGGGTGTCGCCGCCCGTTGGCCAGACGACCTCCGCTGTGTCCTGCACCACCGGCAGGAAGGGGAAAGCCAACGCGCACAAGG
Organism: Amycolatopsis speibonae; assembly: GCF_042647925.1. NCBI lineage: Bacteria > Bacillati > Actinomycetota > Actinomycetes > Pseudonocardiales > Pseudonocardiaceae > Amycolatopsis > Amycolatopsis speibonae. The sequence continues at coordinate 41,423 of NZ_JBHRWK010000040.1, read as the reverse complement.
CGGAGAGCAACCCCAGCGTGACAGCGATCAAACGCATCGGCGCAACGCTAACGGGTCTGGTCCGAACGGCTTACGCAGGGCTGCCCTTCGTCACGGCGCCGAGCCAGGTTATAGCGTCCTGAACTGTCGTTACGCTGGCCGTTTCGGGGCGCTTCGGCCGTCGGACGACGACCACGGGGAGGCCGAGCGCGCGGGCCGCGGCGAGTTTCGCGGCGGTCATCGCGCCGCCGCTGTCCTTGGTGACGAGCACCTGGACGTCGTTCCGCTCCATGAGCGCGCGTTCCTTCTCCACCGTGTACGGCCCGCGGTCGAGCAGGACTTCGCGCCGCCGGGGGAGCGGCGCCTCGGGCGGGTCGACGCAGCGGATCAGGAACCAGAGATCGAGGCCCGCGAAGGCGGCAAGACCTTGACGTCCGCTGGTGAGGAAGACGCGGTAGCCGAGGGCCGGGAGCAGCCGCGCGGCGTGGTCGAGGTCGTCGGCCCAGTGCCAGGTGTCGCCGGGCTGTTCGGTCCAGCCGGGCCTGGCCAGCCTCAGCAACGGTGTGCCCGTCGCGCGGGCGGCTTCGGCCGCGTTGGCGCCGATGCGTTCCGCGAAAGGGTGTGTGGCGTCGATCATCGCCTCGACGTCGTTCTCGGTCAGCCAGCGCGCGAGACCTTCCGGGCCGCCGAAGCCGCCGACGCGCACTTCGCCGTCCGGCAGTTTCGGCCGCGCGACGCGTCCCGCGAGTGACGACACGACCTGCTCGCCGCGCGCCGTCAGTTCCTTCGCGAGCTCTCGCGCTTCGCCGGTGCCGCCCAGGATCAGCAGTGTCATCGGGTCACAGCCGCGCGCCACCGTTCCAATGTGCGCAGGTTGGCGAGTGTTTCGGCCCAGGTGAGTTCGGGTGCCTGCCGGTCGGCGAGATGCGTGGCGACGTGGTCGGCCTCGCGAGCAAAGAGGCCTTGAGTCGCTTCGACCTCGATCACCTCGGGCTCGCCGCCTTCCGGGGTGAGGACGATCTGCGAGGTCTTCGGCTTGCGCATTTCGTGGATCCACGCCGGTTTCGGCACGTACAGCTGTCCTTGCGAGCCGTAGACACGGATGTGGTCGTCCTGCGTCAGCTGAAACCCGCAGGACAGCTGCGCGATGATCCCGCCGGGCAGCCGCAGCAGCCCGGACGCGAACTCGTCGACACCGTTCTGGTCGAGCCTCGCCATCCCGAGCACCTCGTCGGGCTCGACGACGTCCTGCCCGGTCGCGGCCTGCGAGACCAGCCGCGCGAGCGAGGTGCAGTAACAGCCGACGTCGAAGATCCCGCCGCCGCCCAGCGCGGGATCGGTGAGCCGGGGGACGGCGAAGTTGTAGCTGAAGGCGACGTCCACCGCGCGGACCTCGCCGATGGCGCCGCAGGAGATCAGCTCGGCCAGTCGCCGGATCTGCGGGTGCAGCCGGTACATGAACGCCTCCATGAGGAAGACGTCGTTGACGCGGGCCGCTTCGATGACTTTCTCGGCCTCGCTGACCGACACGGTCAGCGGTTTCTCGCACAGGATGTGCTTTCCCGCCTCGGCCGCGCGGATCGCCCACTCGCCGTGCAGGGGATGCGGCGTCGAGATGTAGACCGCGTCGACGTCCGGATCGGCGAGCAGATCCTCATAGGAGCCATAGCATTTCGGGATCTCGAAGCGGTTCGCGAACTCGGCCGCCCGGTCACCGGACCGCGCCGCGACGGCTTCGAGCACGCCGTGCTTGCTCTCTTCGACGCCCGCCGCGAACTCGGCGGCGATGGTCCCGGCGGCCAGCAGGCCCCAGCGTAGGTTCTTCACAAGGACTCCGGTTGGTTGGCGCGATCCCTGGTGGCCGAATACAAGAAGCTATCGGGAAATCCTTCGGCCGCAAGGACTTCTCCGACGAAGATCATCGCCGCGCGGCTGATCCCGGCCGCACGCGACCGCGCGGCGATGGTGCCGAGCGTGCCGCGCAGCACCTGTTCACCAGGCTGGCTCGCCAGCGCGACGACCGCCGCCGGGCAGTCTTCCCGATAGAACGGCCGCAGTTCGTCGACTACCTGCTCGATGCGGTTGATCGCCAGGTGCAGCGCGAGCGTGGTGCCGGTGCGCGCGAAGTTCGCCAGCGTCTCGCCCGGTGGCATGGCCGTGGACCGCGCCTGGGCGCGCGTGATGACCAGGCTCTGGCCGACCTCGGGCACGGTCAGCTCGCGGTTGAGCAGCGCGGCCGCGGCGGCGAACGCGGGGACGCCGGGGGTGACGTCGTAGGGGACGCCGGCCGCGTCGAGGCGGCGCATCTGCTCGGCGACAGCGCTGTAGATCGACGGATCGCCCGAGCACAGCCTTGCGATCTCGTGGCCGTTCCTATGGGCCTCGACCATGCGCTCGACGATCGCGGGCAGGTCGAGGTTCGCGGTGTCGATGAGTACTGCCTCCGGAGGGCAGTACTCCAGGAGCGCTGTCGGCGTCATGCTGCCGGGGTAAAGGCAGGTTCCGCAGCGGCCCAGCAGGTCACGGCCTCGCACGGTGATGAGGTCGGCGGCACCGGGCCCCGCTCCGACGAAGTGCACGGTCACGCTTTGCTCCATTGGGTTACGGCTCGCGCCGGGGTCCAGCCGGTGAATCCGCCCAGCTGCGCGGCCTGCTCGACGCCGACGCGGATCAGCTCCCCGCCGTGTTCGGTGTACGCGCGGGCCAGGGCCTGTTCGGATTCGAGGGTCACGCCGTGCGCGACGATCCGCGCGCCGGTCGCCAGGCAGGCGTCCAGGACACCGGGCACGGTCAGCCCGCCGCCGATGAAGATCGCGTGTGGCCTGGGCAGTCCTTCGAGCGCGTCCGGCGCGGCGCCGATCACCACGTCGAGTTCGGGGACGCCGAGCGCGTGCGCGTTCCGGGTGATCCGGGCGGCTCGTTCGGCCGAGCGTTCGACCGCGATCGCCCGGTTCAGCGGATGCACCCGCGACCACTCGATCCCGACGCTGCCCGCGCCCGCCCCGACGTCCCACAGCAGTTCGCCGGGCGACGGCGCGAGCCTGGCCAGCGCGGACGCGCGCAGGTCGCGTTTGGTGAGCTGGCCGTCGTGCTCGAAGACGTCGTCCGGCAGACCGGTCAGTGGCAGCGCGGGGCCGTCGGCCTCGACGGCGAACACGGTCAGCGAGCCGGGACCGATCCGCTCCTCGGGACCGCCGAGGTCGGACAGCGCGGTGACGCGGCTCTTCTCGTACCGGCGGGCTTTGAGCAGGTCAAGCAGGTCTTCGGCGTTCGCTCCGAGGACGAAGATCTTCCGGCCGGGCGCCAGGGCCCGGCTCACCCGGCCGATCGCGCGGCCGACGACCGTGACCACCTCGGTCTCCTCCGCCGACCAGCCGAGCCTCGCGCGGGCGAGCGTCACCGAGGAGAGCGCGGGCAGGATCTCGACCTCGTAGCCGCGCTGGATCAGCGTCGTTCCGATGCCGGACAGGAGCGGATCACCGCTGGCCAGGACACAGACGCCGCTTCGGCCCGCGAGGAAGTCGTCCAAAGAGGGAAGGAGCGGGCTGGGCCACGGCTCGGTTTTCACCCCGGCGGGCAGATACGCGAGCTGGCGCGGAGCACCGACGACGACGTCCGCGCGCAGCACCGCTTCCCTGGCCTGCGCTGACAGGCCGGGCCAGCCGTCGGCCCCGATCCCGACCACGGTCAGGGGTGATTTTTCGCGCACGTTCGTCACGCTAGACGACGGATTTCCTGTGCGATGATCGCACCGGATCGTCGAGGATGAGGGAGTGCTGTGAAGCCGTACCCGTTCACCGCCGTTGTGGGGATGCCCGATCTGCGCCTGGCGCTGGTGCTTTCCTCCATCTCGCCCGCCGTCGGCGGAGTGCTGGTGCGCGGGGAGAAGGGCACGGCGAAATCCACCATGGTGCGCGCGCTCGCCGGACTGCTTCCCGGCGTCGACGTCGTGGACGCGTGCCGGTTCTCCTGCGATCCCGTCGAACCCGACGCCGCCTGCCCGGACGGCCCGCACGCCGAGGGCTCGGCAGCGCATCGCCGTCCCGCGCGGCTGGTGGAACTGCCGGTCGGCGCGGCCGAAGACCGCGTGATCGGCTCGCTGAACCTGGAACGCGCGCTCGCCGACGGCGTCACCGACTTCCAGCCGGGGCTGCTCGCGGCCGCGCATCGCGGGCTGCTGTACGTGGACGAGGTCAACCTCCTGCACGATCACCTGGTCGACACGCTGCTCGACGCCGCCGCCATGGGCCGCGCGACCGTCGAACGCGAGGGTGTCTCGGTGTCGCACTCCGCCCGGTTCGTCCTGATCGGCACGATGAACCCCGAGGAAGGCGAATTGCGGCCGCAGCTGCTGGACCGCTTCGGGCTCACCGTCGAGGTCGCGTCCAGCCGTGATCCGGAACTGCGCGTCGAAGTCGTCCGGCGGCGGCTCGCCTACGAGGCGGATCCCGACGGTTTCGCCGGCCAGTACGCCGCGGCCGACGCCGAACTGGCGGCTGACATCGAAGCGGCGCAACGACTTCTGCCGTCGGTCAAACTGCCGGACGACGCGCTGCGGCAGATCGCCGAGGTCTGCGCGTCCTTCGAAGTCGACGGCATGCGCGCGGACATCGTGACCGCGCGGACCGCGGTCGCGCACGCCGCCTGGGCAGGGCGGACCGAGGTGACCACCGAGGACGTCCGCGTCGCGGCCCGGCTCGCGCTGCCGCACCGCCGTCGCCGCAATCCCTTCGACGCGCCCGGAATCTCCGAGGAACAGCTGGAGCAGGCCCTCCAGGACGCCCAGCCCGAAGACCCCGGCCCGGAAGGCCCTGACGACGACGGTCCCGGTTCGGGCACCCCGCCTCCGGCCGCGGAAGGCGACGCGCCTCCGCAGGAAGGCGGCCAGGAGCCGTCGGGCGGCGGCAAGAGCGGCGGCGACCAGAAGCCGGTCGGCGCCGGGGAAGCCTTTCGTGCCAGGCGTTTCGAGGTGAAGGGCACCGGCGAGGGTGCCGCCGGACGGCGGTCGAGGGCGATCACCGACAACGGGCGGACCATCGGCGTCCAGCCCGCCGGGACCAAGGACGGGCATCCGCATCTGCTCGCGACCGTGCGCGCGGCCGCGCCGCATCAGCGGTCTCGCGGCCGTAGCGGCGCCGGGCTCGTGGTGCGGCCGCAGGATCTGCGGTTCGCCCGGTGGGAAGGGCGCGAGGGCAATCTGGTGCTGTTCTGCGTGGACGCGTCCGGCTCGATGGGCGCGCGCCAGCGGATGCGCGAGGTCAAGACGGCCGTGCTGTCGTTGCTGCTCGACGCCTACCAACGTCGCGACAAGGTGGGCCTGGTGACTTTCCGTGCTTCCGGCGCCGAACTCGCGCTTCCGCCGACGATCAGCGTCGACGCCGCGGCGTCCCGTTTGGACGGTCTCACGACCGGCGGCCGCACGCCGCTGGCCGAGGGACTCCTTGAAGCGGTACGGGTTCTGCGGATCGAAGCGGTCCGTGATCCGCAGCGGCGCCCGCTGCTCGTCGTCGTCACCGACGGCCGCGCGACCAGCGGTGCGGATGCCGTCAAGAGGGCTCAGCAGGCCGCCGGGTTGCTGGCCGGGAACGTGACCTCGGTCGTGATGGACTGCGAGAGCGGCAAGATGCGCCTCGGGCTCGCCGCGGAACTGGCGGAACACTTGGGCGCGGAGCACGTTCCGGTCACCGAGGTCGCCGCCGACACGCTCGCGGGCGCCGTCCGTACTCGTCTTTCGGGGAGGGCCGCGTAATGCCGCAGGGCAAACCGGAAACGGTGCCGAACGACGGGCTCACCACGCGCCAGCGTCGCAACCGGCCCTTGCTCGCCGTGAACACCGGCGAGATGAAGGGGAAGTCGACGGCCGCGTTCGGGATGGCGTTGCGCGCCTGGAACCAGGGCTGGTCGATCGGCGTGTTCCAGTTCGTCAAGTCGGCGAAATGGCGCGTCGGCGAGGAAGCCGCGTTCCGCGCGCTCGGCAAGCTGCACGAAGACACCGGCCAGGGCGGCGCTGTCGAGTGGCACAAGATGGGCGAGGGCTGGAGCTGGGCGCGCAAGTCCGGGTCGGAGGAGGACCACGCCGTCAACGCCCGCGAGGGCTGGGCCGAGATCAAACGCCGCCTCGCCGCCGAAACCCACGACTTCTACGTCCTCGACGAGTTCAGCTACCTGCTGAAATGGGGCTGGCTCGAAGTCGACGACGTCGTCTCGGCGCTGACGTCGCGCCCCGGGCACCAGCACGTGGTGATCACCGGCCGGTACGCGCCGCCGGAGCTGATCGAGGCGGCGGACCTGGTCACCGAGATGACCAAGGTGAAGCACCCGATGGACGCCGGGCAAAAGGGCCAGCGAGGCATCGAATGGTGAATCGCGTGGTCATCGCCGCGCCCGGTTCCGGGCACGGCAAGACCACGATCGCCGCGGGCCTCATGGCGGCGTTGCGCGCGCGAGGGCTGAGGGTGTCCGGGCACAAGGTCGGCCCCGACTTCATCGACCCGAGCTATCACGCCCTCGCGACCGGGCGGCCCCCGCGCAACCTCGACCCGTTCCTGCAGGGTGAGGAGCAGCTGATCCCGTTGCTGCGGCACGGTTCCGCCGGTGCCGACATCGCGATCATCGAAGGCGTGATGGGCCTGTTCGACGGGGCGCTGGGCACCGAAGGCTACGCCTCGACGGCGCACGTCGCGCGGCTGCTGGACGCCCCGGTCGTGCTGGTGGTGGACGCCTCGGCGGCGTCGCGCAGCGTCGCCGCGACCGTGCTCGGGTTCGCGCAGTACGACACCCGCGTCCGGCTCGCCGGCGTCATCCTCAACAAGCTGGGCTCGCGGCGGCACGCGGACGAGATCGTCACCGCGCTGGAAGCGACCGGCGTCCCGCTGCTGGGAACGTTGTACCGCAACGAAGAGATCCACGCGCCCAGCCGTCACCTCGGCCTGGTCCCGGCTGCCGAACGCGCGAGCGAGTCGGAGCGGCTGCTGCCGGAACTGGCCGGATGGATCAGCGAGGGAGTGGACCTCGGCGCCGTCGTCCAGGTCGCGCGGTCGGCTTCCCGGCTTTCGGGCGAGCCTTGGCGGCCGCCGCTTGCCCATGACGGCCCGCGCACGGTGGTCGCCGCCGCGGCCGGTCCGGCGTTCACCTTCCGCTACACCGAGGCCGACGAACTGCTGGCCGCCGCCGGCGTCGACGTCGTCGAGGTGGACCCGTTGCAGGACAAGGAACTTCCCGAAGGCTGTGCCGGACTGTACTTCGGCGGCGGGTTTCCCGAGGTGCACGCCGAAGAGCTTTCGGCGAACGTCCCGCTGCGGACGGCGGTGGCTCGGGCGATCGGCGACGGAATGCCCGTCGTGGCCGAATGCGCGGGCCTGCTGTATCTCTGCCAGGACATCGACGGGATGCCGATGACCGGCGTCCTCGACGCCTCGGCCACCATGACCAAACGCGGGAAACTCGGCTATCGCAAGGCTTTCTCGCCTGCGGACACCGTGCTGACCGTCGCCGGGCAGCGCGTCACCGGTCACGAGTTCCACCGCACGATCGTCGAACCCGGCAGCGGCCCGACACCGGCCTGGGGCTGGGATCGCACGCCCGACGGCTTCGCGTCGGCGTCGCTGCACGCGTCGTACCTGCACGTTCATTGGGCGGGCTACCCCGAACTCGCCGAGCGGTTCGCCGCCGCGGCGCGCGCCCATGGCTGACTACGACCTCTGGCACCACGGAGACCGCGAGGTCGGCGACGGGCTCGTCGATCTGGCGGTCAACGTCCGCCTCCCGGCGCCGCCCGCCTGGCTGCGCGCCGAACTGGCGGCGGCCCTGGACGATCTGGCCGCCTATCCGGACGTCAGCGCCGCTGTGGCGGCGGTGGCCCGGCGGCACGGTCTACCGGAGTCCCAGGTGCTGGTGACCTCGGGCGCGGCGGAGGCTTTCACGCTGCTGGCCACGGCGTTGCGGCCGTCGCGCGCGGTGGTCGTGCATCCGCAGTTCACCGAACCCGAAGCCGCCTTGCGCGCGGCCGGACATCCCGTGACCCGGGTGCTGCTGTCCGCCGACGACGGCTTCCGGCTGGGCGACGTTCCGGACGACGCGGACCTGGTCTTCGTCGGGAACCCCACGAACCCGACTTCGGTCCTGCACCCGGCCGCGGACCTGCTGGCTTTGGGCCGTCCGGGCCGCCTTGTCGTCGTCGACGAGGCCTTCCTCGACGCCGTCCCCGGCGAGACCGAAAGCGTCGCGGGACAACCCGGGTTCGCCGTTCTCCGGAGCCTGACGAAAACCTGGGGGATCGCCGGACTGCGCGCCGGATACGTCCTGGCGGGCGAGTCCGTTGTGGACAGTCTGCGCGCGGTCCAGCCGCCGTGGTCGGTGTCCTCCCTCGCCGCCGTCGCCGTGGTGGCGTGCTGCCGCCCGTCGGCGCTGGAGGAGGCCGAGAAACTCGCGGTGTCGGCGGAATCGGATCGGGAGTACCTGGTTTCGGGCTTGACGGCGTTGGGCGTCGAGGTGCTGGGGGAGCCGCGCGGGCCGTTCGTGCTCGTGCGGCTTCCTGGCGCGGACGGCGTCCGGGAACGGTTGCGGGAGAACGGTTTCGCGGTCCGGCGCGGGGATACCTTCCCGGGGCTGGACTCGCGGTACCTGCGGATCGCGGTGCGGGATCGGGAGACCGTGGACCGTTTCCTGGCGGCCCTTGACGCCGTGCTGTGAGGTCCCAGCCGCAGAGGTGCGGCCGTTGGGCGGGTGGCGATCGGACTGGTCACTTCGCCTTACCACCGTGCGGCCGAACTGGTTGGATGAGCCGGTGAACTTCGTGATCGGCGTCTTCGATCTCTTCGCCTACACCATCCCCGGCGCGCTGTACGTCGCGTTCTTCGGCTACCTCGGGACGAAACTCCACATCCTCACGGTCGCGAGCGTCGCCGGCGTGCCGACCGTGGTGCTGGTCGTCGTGATCGTGGTGCTGAGTTTCCTGCTGGGTTACCTGGCCTATCCGGCAGGCGACGCGCTGGAGCGGATCGTGCCGCGCAGACGGGACCGGAACCCGGTCGAGGTGTTCCTCAAGCGCTCACCAGCGGCGAAGGACCGCGCGTTCCTGAAGGAGAACCCGCATCTCCTGCTCGGCGCGCTGCAACTGCACGACAAGGAGGTCGCGGTCGACATCACGCGGCTGCGCGCGTCCGGGCTCATGGTGCGCAACTGCGCGCCGCCGCTGCTGTTCGGCGCGGTCGCCGCGATCGTCGAGATCTTCGCCGGGAAGCATCCGTTCATCGCGGCAGGGTTCGCGGTGCTGCTCCTGTTCGCGTCGCTCACGCTGGTTTCGCAGGGCCGGAAGCTCAGTCTCTGGGCCGGGATGAAGACCCTCGAACTGTGCTTCTGGATCCCGGAAATCGACGAGAAACTGGCTGCGGACGAGGCTGCCCCGGAACCCTCCTGACCCCACGTGCCGGACCGTGTGGAAGCACGAACCCTCAGAACGACAAGCCGACCAGGATCCCCGTCACAGCCACTTCGACACAGCCGCCGAGCACGTCCCCGGTGACCCCGCCCAGCCGCTGGACGCACCGCGCCAGCAGCGCCGACGCGGCCAGATACCCCAGCGCCACCGCGATCAGCCCTTGCCGCCACGGGAACACCAGCGCCGCCGCACCCGCGAGCACGGCGAACACCACCGCTGCGGTCCACACCGGCACCGAACCGGCGACGGTCGCGCCCAGGCCTTCCGGCCGGGCCGAGGGGACCCCGCGCGCGCAGCACAGGGACAGCACTCCGCGTCCGGCGACGACGGCGATCGCGGCCGCGGCGACCCCGTGCCCGGCGGAGATCGCCCCGGTCAGCGCGCCGACCTGCACGAGCAGCACCAGCACCAGGGTCGCGATCCCGGTCGGCCCGGAATCGCCGCGCCGCATGACCTCCAGCGCGCGGGCGCGGTCGTAGGAAGCGCCGAGCCCGTCGGCCGTGTCGGCGAGCCCGTCCAGATGGAGCCCGCGACTGCCCAGCGCCACCGCACCCAGCGCGAGCGCCGCCGACGCGAAAGGGGGCAGGCCGACCAGTTCACCCAGGTAGACGATCACCGAAGCGACGGCCGCGAGCGGCAAGACGGCCGGCGGAGCTAGCACCATCGCGCCACCGGCCACCCGCCGGTCGATCACCGACGGCGCCGGAACCCGGACCGTGGTCAGGGTTCCGACGGCCATCTTCAGCGCGTCGGCGATCAAGCCAGATCCGCCAGCAGGCCCATGTCCGCGAGGATCGCCCGCGCGGCCCTCAGCGTCGGCACCGCCTGCACCGCGCCGCTGCCCTCGCCGAGCCGCAGCCCCAGGTCGAGGATCGGCTCCAGCCCGAGCGCCTTCAACGCGTACGCCTGCGACGGTTCCGTCGACCGGTGCCCGGCCAGCCACCACTGCTCGGCGCCCGGCGCGATCTCGCGCGCGACGAGCGCCGCGGCTCCGGAGAACACGCCGTCGAGCAGCACCGGAACCCCACGGACCGCGGCCCGCACGAGAAAGCCCGACGTCGCGGCGAGACAAGCGCTGCCGAGCGCGGTCAACACCGCGAAGGGGTCCTTCACCGCACCGGCCCTGGTCAAGGCGGCCTCGACGACGGCGACCTTCCGAGCTCGCCCGTCCTCGTCGATGCCGGTGCCCGTGCCGACGACCTCTTCCGCCGCCAGGCCGAGCACCGAGGCGACCACGGCCGCGCAGATCGTCGTGTTGCCGATCCCCATGTCGCCGGGGATGAGCAGATCCGCGCCGCCGTCGATCTCCTCGTCCGCGATCGCCAGCCCGTGCTCGAACGCCGTCCGCGCCTCGCCCTCGGCCAGCGCGTCCTCGACGTCGATCGAACCGGAACCACGCCGGACCTTGTGCGCGGTGACCTCGGCAGGCACGTCCGCGCCGTCCCAGTCCACGGCGATGTCCAGCGCGCGCACCTTCGCTCCGGCCAGCGCGGCCAGCACACCGACACCGCTCTTCCCGGCGAGGAACACGCGGACCATCGCCGCGGTGACCTCACGCGGATACGCCGACATCCCGGAAACCCCGTGGTCCCCGGCGAACACGACCACCCGGACGTCGTCGAGCGGCCGCGGCGGGACGGTGCCGTGCGCCGCGCTGAGCCAGGCGGCCAGGTCTTCGAGCCGCCCGAGCGAGCCCAGCGGCTTGACCAGACCGTCCAGTCTGGCGCGCGCGGCGGCTTCGGCGGCGGCGTCCGGGGTGGCGATACGCATGGCGGCTCCCTAAGGCAGGTCGAGCATCCGTCCGGCGACGACCAGCACGGTCCGGTCGGACTCGGCGGACACCCGGTTGTTCAACGCGCCCAGCACATCACGGAACACGCGCCCGGACACCGTCGCGGGCACCACACCGCTGCCGACCTCGTTGCTGACCGCGATCACCGGCACGTCGGCCTGCGCCCACGCCGCCAGGAAGTCCTCCAGCCGGTCGTCGAGCCGCCGTTCCCAGCCCTTGCGCTGCTCCCAGGCGCCGACCTCGTCGAGCACCCGGCTGATCCAGGTGCCCAGGCAGTCGATGAGCAGCGGATGCGTCGCCGTGCGCAGCACCGTGGCCAGGTCGGTGGTCTCGATCGTCTTCCAGTTCGACGGCCGTCGCGCGCGGTGCGCGGCCACGCGAGCGGCCCATTCGGGATCGTCGGCGCTCGGCGGCAGTCCGGGGGCGACGTAGGTCAGGTGCGGGTGGCGGGACGCGAGGCCCTCGGCGTGGCGTGACTTCCCAGAGCGGACGCCGCCCAGTATCAGCACCTTGCCGTCGTCGCGCGAGTAGCGGCGAAGTGCCCTCGCGAGGGTCTCGAGACCCCCCGCGAGGCGATGCGTCAGCTTGGTCATACCCCGCATTCTCGTGCACGCGCTACCGTTCGCCACGTGCCACTCCGACAAGCCGCCACCGCAGCCGGACTCGTTACCGGTTACGTCGCCGACGCAGTGTTCGGAGATCCAGGAAAGAGGCATCCGGTCGCGGGCTTCGGAAGCGCCGCGCAAGCCCTTGAACAGCGGGTTTGGGCCGATTCGAAGGTTCGGGGCGCGGCGTACACCGCGGTCTGCGCGGGCACCGTCACCGGATTGGGGGTCGCGGCCCAGTTCTGGACCCGGAAGCGCCCGTTCGCGCGGTTCGCGCTCACCGCGGCGTCCACTTGGGTGGTCTTGGGCGGCAAGGGGCTCGCGGCCGAGGGCACTCGCATGGCCCGGCTGCTCGACGACGGCGATCTGCCCGGCGCGCGGCGGCGGCTGTCGCATCTGTGCGCCCGCGACGCCACCGGGCTCGACACCGAACAGCTCGCGCGCGCGACCACCGAGTCCATCGCCGAGAACACTTCGGACGCCGTCGTCGCGCCGTTGCTGTGGGGAGCCGTCGCCGGGATCCCCGGGCTGCTGGGCTACCGCGCGCTCAACACGCTCGACGCGATGGTCGGCTATCGCTCGCCGAAGTACGCCAACTTCGGCTGGGCGTCGGCCAGGACGGACGACCTGGCCAACCTGGTGCCCTCCCGGGTCGGCGCGGTGCTGACCGTGGTGTCCGCCCCGCTCGCGGGCGGGTTCGCCAAATCCGCGTTCCGGATCTGGCGCCGGGACGGGAAGCATCATCCGAGTCCCAACGCCGGCCAGGTCGAGGCCGCCTTCGCGGGCGCGCTCGGGGTCCGGCTGGGCGGGACGAACAGCTACGGCGGCCGCACCGAACGCCGCGGCGTCCTCGGTGACGGCCGCGAGCCGGAACCGGTGGACGTGCGCCGCGCCGTCCGGCTGTCGCGAGCGGTCGGTCTCGCGGCGCTCGCCGTCGCTGTCGCGGTCACGCGGTGAGCGGCCTGCTCGTCGCGGGGACGACGTCGGACGCGGGCAAGAGCCTGGTCACGGCCGCTTTGTGCCGCTGGCTCGCGCGACAGGGCGTGCGGGTGGCGCCGTTCAAGTCCCAGAACATGTCGAACAACTCGATGGTGTGCGCGGACGGCGCCGAGATCGGCCGCGCGCAATGGCTGCAGGCGCGGGCGGCCAGGGTCGAGCCCGAAGCCGCGATGAACCCGGTCCTGTTGAAACCCGGGAGCGACCGCCGCAGCCACGTCGTCGCGCTCGGGAAACCGTTCGGCACGCTGGAGGCGGGGGAGTACGCGACGGGCCGGGCGGGGCTCGCGGAGATCGCCTTCGACACGTTCTCTTCGTTGCGACAGCGCTTCGACGTCGTGCTGTGCGAGGGCGCGGGCAGCCCCGCCGAGATCAACCTGCGCGAGGGCGACTACGTCAACATGGGGCTGGCGCGACGCTTCGGCCTGCCCGTGGTCGTCGTCGGCGACATCGACCGCGGCGGCGTCATGGCCGCGATGTTCGGCACCCTCGCACTCCTGTCCGCCGAAGACCAGGCGCTGGTTTCGGGCTGGCTGGTCAACAAGTTCCGCGGTGACGTGGGCCTGCTGCGGCCTGGCCTGGAGACGCTGGAGAAACTCACCGGCCGCGAGGTCTTCGGCGTGCTGCCCTGGCTCGACCAGGTGTGGATCGACTCGGAGGATGCGCTGGCCGCCGCGGGCTGGGGAGCGTCCGGCGGTTCCCTGCGCGTCGCTGTCGTGCGGTTCCCTCGCGCCTCCAACGCGACCGACGTCGACGCGCTCGCCGCCGAGCCCGGTGTCTCGGTCGCGCTGACGGCCGATCCGGACACGGTCCGGTCCGCCGACGTGGTGATCCTGCCCGGTTCCCGCGCGACCGTGGACGACCTGGCGTGGCTGCGTGCCCGCGGCTTGGCGGACGCCGTCCGGGCGCGGGCCGAGGCAGGCCGTCCGGTACTCGGGATCTGCGGCGGCTACCAGATGCTGGCCGCCGAGATCGAGGACGACGTCGAATCCGGTGCCGGGACGGTGCCCGGTCTCGGTCTGCTGCCGACGCGCGTCTCGTTCAGCGCGGACAAGGTGCTGGCGCGCCCTTCGGGGGAGTGGCGCGGCCTGCCCGTCGAGGCGTACGAAATCCACCACGGTGCCGTGACCGCCACCGGCCCCGCCGAGTCCTTTTTGGATGGTCACCGGCAGGGCGCGGTGTGGGGCACGATGTGGCACGGTGCCTTCGAGAACGACGGTTTCCGCCGCGCCTGGCTGGGCGAAGTGGCGGACTGGTCACCTGTCGACGGTGCGCCGGGTTTCGGCGTGCTCCGGGAGAGCATGCTGGAACGGCTCGCCGACGCTGTCGAGGTCCACGTCGACACCGTGGGTCTCATGCACCTGATCGAGGGTGGCGCTCGGCCCGGCCTGCCCTTCGTCCCGCCCGGTGCCTGAACGCGGCCGCAGCGCGCGCAGCACCAGCCGGACCACCGACTCGCCGAACTCCGCGGTGAGCGGGCCCGTCCGCAGCAGCCAGCGGTAGTACACCGCCCCGTAGAACAGATCCACCCCCGTTTCGAGATCGGCGCCGTCGATCGTCCCCGCCGTCGCGGCCAGCCGGAACCGCGCCCTCGTCGCCTCCAGCCACGGCCGCATCAGCCGCTCGTCCAGCTCCGCCGACAACTTCGCGTCACCCTGGATCGCTGTCAGCAGCGCGCGGTAGAACGCCTCGTACCCGCTGTCCGCCAGCGGGTCCACAGTGGACCGGAGCACCGTGCGCAGGTCGCCCTCGAAATCGCCGGTGTCCGGGAACGTCAGTTCGCCGGCGCCCTCCACCAGCGTCAGATACGCGTCCAGCACCAGCGCGCCCTTGTCCGGCCACCAGCGATAGATCGTCTGTTTCCCGACCCCCGCCCGTGACGCGATCGCTTCCACCGCCAGCTTCGGGTAGCCCACCTCCCCGAGCAGTTCCGTCGCCGCTGTCAGGATCGCCTGCCGCGAGCGTTCGCTGCGCCGGGTCGGATCCGGGGACTTGACGTTTCCAGCCATGCCGGTATCGTAGCACCACGAGACGAGACGGTCCGTCTCGCTCGAATCGAAGGAGTCGGAATGCGTACTTGGTTCATCACCGGAGCAGGTCGTGGCCTCGGCCGCCTCGTCGTCGAGCACGCGCTGAGGGCGGGGGACAACGTCGTCGGCACCGCCCGCCGCCCCGAGGTCCTCGAAGACCTCGTCAACGCGAGCGAGGGCAGATTGGTCGTCCTGCCCCTCGACGTCACGGACAGATCCACCGTCTTCACGACGGTCGAAAAGGCGGCTGAAGTATTCGGGCGGATCGACGTCGTGGTCAACAACGCGGGCTTCGGCCTGATGGGCGCGGTCGAAGAGGTCGGCGAGGCCGACGCGCGGGCCATCATGGAGACGAACTTCTTCGGCGCGCTGTGGGTCACCCAGGCCGTGCTCCCTGTTCTGCGGAAGCAGGGCGAGGGCCGGATCCTGCAGATGTCGAGCGTGAGTGGCCTGATGGCGGTGCCGACCATGGGCCTCTACAACGCGAGCAAGTTCGCCCTCGAAGGCCTCAGTGACGCGCTCGCGCAGGAGGTCGAGGGTCTCGGAATCCACGTGACACTGGTCGAACCGCGGGTCTACGCCACCGACTTCATGGGTGCCAGCTTGAAGATGTCACCGCTGAGCCCGGCCTACGACCCGGTGCGCGCGGCGTTGATGGCGAAATACGCCGACGGTGTCCCCGGCGATCCGGTGAAGGTCGCCGAGGCCGTCCTCGAACTGGTGGCCAGTGACGCGCCGCCCCGCCGCCTGCTGCTCGGCGACGGGGACTTCGACGTCATCATGGAACTGCACCGGGACCGCGTCGCGGAATGGCGCGCGTGGGAGTCGGTCAGCCGGGCTGCGGGCTAGCGACTTCCTTGCGCGCCAACGCCTTCTCGGCCAAAGCGCCGAAGGTCAGGCCGAGCGCGGTCCACAGCACCAGCTGGGTGCCGACAGAGGCCAGCCGGAAGGTCCACAGCGTGGAACCCGGGAAACCAGTGGGGACTTCGTCGATCGAAGGCAACAGCGCCGCCGCCACCCCGATCAGCACGACGTACCCGCCCGCGGCGATCAGGCCGCCGCGCCAGGCACCGAGCTTGTCGGCAAGCTTCCGGCCGAACGCCGCCGCGAGGAGGCCGATCAGCAGCGAAAGCGCGACGAAGCCGAAGTACAGCGAAGTCCGGCTCCCGATCGTGCCCGCCTGGCCGACGGCGGGCGGATTCGCCGGGTACTTCAAGAACGGCACCAGGAACACGACCACGAAGGCGCCACCGGCGAGCAGCGCCGCGGTCACCCGTGGGCGCAGCGTGCCGAGTCGCCCGTAGACGAAGGCGAAGGCGAGTGAGAACAGCCCACCGACAGCGACGCCGTACAGGCCGACACCGGTCAGCAGACCGACGGTGCTCTGCACGCCGCGCGTGACCAGCTCTTCTTCTTCGGGCTCGGCCTCGGCGGGAGAGTGTTCGTGGGCACCCGGAGCCGCGTCCGGAGCACTGTGGGAGTGAGCCGCGGTGCCTTCGAGACCGATGGCGGTCTCGACCGAAGGTTCACCGAGGAAGTAGGCGAAAAGCGTCGCCAAGACACCAGCGATCAGGCCCGCGAGCATGCCGCGGACCAGCAAGGTCCTCATCATGGGGCGCGTGCCGCCTAGTGGCAGGGGAAGGCCAGCAGGTGCCGGCCGTCGTGGACGAACTCGTGGACGTACGAGTTCGCGAACACCGACACCGCACCCTGCTCGGCGCTGATGAAGTACAGCGTGATCAGCGAAAGGAGGATGACGAGCACCGCCCAGGGCAGGATCTCGCGGACGGGGATCCGGACGGGGACGGGTACTGCGGCTACCGCTTCGGACATGGCGGTGGGACCTCCTCGGGCTAGCGCGGCCTCTTCAGGGGTGACACGACGGCTCCGGGTCTGGCTTCCCCGAACCGGCTGGTTCGAGGTCACAGTGGCGCGACCGCGCGGAATCTCACCGCGTTCCGGGTGCCGTCGTCTGGCCGGTCGAGCGTAGGTCGCCGCGAAGCGTCCGGTCAATGTGACGGAACCCGATCGGCGCAGGCTCGTTACCGCCGGAATCCCTGCCGCCGGTGGCGGGGAGCATGCCAAAATCCAGCTATGACACCTGCGGTGGCGGCACTCGATGTCGGCGGAACGTCCATCAAGGCGGCCCTGTACGACGCGGACCTGAAGGACCTGGCCAGCTTGCGCGAGCCGACGGCGCGTGGAGCGGACGGCGAGGCGCTCGCGGACCAGGTCGCGCGGATCGTGGAGACACTGGGCAAGCAGGCGGGCACCGGTACGCCGGACGCCGTCGGCGTGGTCATCCCGGGCATCGTCGACGACGTCGAGCGGGTGGCCCGGTTCTCGGCGAACCTCGACTTCCGGAACGTCCCGTTCGGCGAGATGCTCGACAGCAGGCTGGGGCTGCCGTTCGCGTTCGGGCACGACGTCCGCGCGGGCGGGCTCGCGGAGTTCCGCGTCGGCGCGGGCAAGGGCTGCACCGACGCGGCCTTCATCCCGGTCGGCACCGGGATCGCGGCCGCGCTCCAGCTCGACGGGAAGCTGTACGCCGCGGGCGGGCAAGGCGGCGAAATCGGGCATATCGACGTCGGCCACCGGTTGCCGTGCGGCTGCGGCGCGACAGGATGCCTTGAGGCGATCTCATCGGCGTCGGCTATCGCCCGCCGCTACAGCGAGCACACCGGACGGCCGGCCGAAGGCGCCGAGCAGGTGGTCGACGCCGCGCGGCACGGCGACGAGGCCGCGATCTCCGTGGTCAACGACGCGCTCGAAGGGCTCGGCCACGGCATCAAGACCCTGGTCACCCTGCTCGCGCCCGAGGTCGTCGTCCTCGGCGGCGGCCTGTTCACCGCGGGCGACTACGTCCTCGAACCGGTGCGGGCCTGGCTGAGCGCGAACCTGCAGTTCCAGCGCATGCCGGAACTGAGGATCGCGCAGCTCGGCGACGAGGCGGGCAGGCTCGGCGCGGCCCTGCTGGCACTGGACCGGCTCAAGCCTTGACCACCCGCACGCCTTCCTCTTCGAAGGCGTGCACCCGCTCGGGATCCGCGCGGCCGTCGGTGACGAGAACGTGGACGTCGGCGGTCGCGCAGATCTTCGCGAAGGCGTGACCGCCGAGCTTCCCGCTGTCGGCCAGCACGACGACCTGCCGGGCACGGGCTGCCATCAGCCGGTTCGTGCTCGCGTCGCCTTCGTGGTGTGCCTGCGCGCCGTGCACCGGGTCGAACGCGTCCACCCCGAGGAACACCAGATCCAGCGAGATCTGATCGAGGAACAGATGCGACAGCGGCCCGGACAGGTCGAACGACTGCTGCCGCGCGACCCCGCCGGTCACCACGATCTTGATGTTGGGCCGGACGGCGAGTTCGTGGGCGATGTTGAGCGCGTTCGTCACCACGGTGAGCGAAGGCCCGACGCTCGGCTCGCCCATGTCCGGCCGGGTCGCGAGCGCGCGGCCCACCTCGGTGCTCGTGGTGCCGCCGTTGAGCCCGACCACCATGCCGGGGTCGACCATTTTGGCCGCGGCGGCGGAAATCCGTTGCTGTTCCGGCGCTTTGCGCGCCGCCTTGTGCCGTAACGGAAGGTCGTAGGCGACGTTGCTCGCGACGGCGCCTCCGCGGGTGCGGACCACGAGATTGCGACCCGCCAGGTGATCGAGGTCCCGGCGGATCGTCGCGGGGGAGACACCGAGTTCGCCCGCCGAAACCTCGACGTCGACTTTTTCCCGCTCTCCCACCATGTCCAATAAAGCCGTCAGCCGTTCATGCCGGTTCATCCGAGCTCCCTCCCCGAAGCGCGATGTTGCTTACCGCACCGGACAAAGTACTACGCGTCGCGATGCGGTCGGGAGGAAGCGGCAGGTTTGGGACGCCGGGGAGGCGGAATCGGGAGAGTGAGCGCCGGCCACCCCCAGTGTGACCGGCGCCCACCCGACGGCCGGTACGCCCAGGACCGGCCCGTTTCGGAGGTTATCGCCGCGGGTTCCGGGCTGATATCCGCATTGCGCCCGGTCCGGTGACGTTTAGCGGATAACCCGCCATTCGATCACCGGAACCGGCCGCAGTGCGTGAAGAATCAGCCCTTGCCCAGTCCGCGCAGGAACGCGAGTGACGGCATGAAGAAGTATTCACCGCCCTTCAGCGTCACCGCCTGCGGGAACGGATCCGCGGTCACCGTCCGGGTTCCCGCCCAGTCCTTGGTGTAGACGGATTCCGGACGCGGACCCTGTCCGATGACCGGATCGAGACCCGGCGGCTTGACCCCGACCGCGGGAATCGGGAACCCCGGGTTGTTCGCCCAGGTCTCCTGAGTGAACTCGAACTGGTTGCCCAGCGCCGAATTGAACGCCATGAACAGCAGGCCGACCCCGCCGCTCGGCCGGGCCGACGGCGGCAGATCGGCGTTCGGGTCGTCGGCCCGCTCGCCGTAGGGCACGCCCCGCCGCGCCATCAGGTGCAGGCGTTCCCGCGGGGGTAGTTCCGCCCCGCCGCTGCCGCGCGGGTTCGTCTTCCGGATGTGGGCCTGGAACGGGCATTTGGTACCGGAGATGTCACTTCCGTAGTCGAAGTTGTTCGGTACCGGGCTTTCCGCGCCCTCTTGTCGTTGCGCGGTCAGCGGTGTGCCGTCCTCGAACCGGCCGACGATCATCGCTCCCGCGCGTTCACGGTCTTCGCCGGAGAGCCCCAATTGATCGGCCAGAGCCTCCTCGGCCTGCTTGAATCGCCGCACATTCTGTTCCAATTTGCGGAAAACGAAGTAGCTGCCGAAATGCACCGCGGGATCGGGAGCGGCGCGATCGGGGACGAGCACCTGGTTCAGCGGCGCGCTCGGATCCCAGACGCTGATTCCGTCCGTCGCCGTCTTTTCCGCGTGGATGTCCTCGACCAGGAAGAGCGGCTGGCTCCGCCCGTCGACGTAGCCGAAATGTTCGATGCCCTCGCCGTGGGAATTCACCCGGCCGAGTCCGGTTTCCTCGGCGACGACGGAAATCGTCGACGGAACCAGTGCGAGAACCGCGTTCCGACGCGCGGTCATCGGTGCGTCGGCGCCGTCGGCGACGATGACGACGGCGTGGATCTCGTCGTGGTATCCACTGTCGAACGTGGAGCGGGGCGGGTCGTTCAGCATGTCGCGGGTCTCTTGTGTACGCATGCCGCGACGGAAGGATTCGTCTTGTGGTGCCTCGACTTTCAGGAATCGGTAGCCTGCCGAGGTCAGCCCGGCGCCGACGTAGGGAGACCCCTTCACGCCCTCCGCCTTGAAGCGCTCGACCTCGGTCATGTGGGCCTTCGCCGACTTCATCAGCGGGACGAGCGACGCGAGGAACTTTTTCGCGGTCTTTTCTTCCGAAAAACGGAGGAAAAGCGCGGAGAAATGGTCGCGGGCGTGCGCTTTGAGGATGTTCGGCTGAAGTTCGTCGAGCATCTTCGCGGCGTCACCGGACGCCGTCTTCCATTCCAGGGGAATACTCAGATCAACGGGCATAACAAGGAACCCCCTCCTTGGGAACCCTGTCCGGCGGCCCCGGCAGGTCTTGCCGGTCCCCACCGCCGGGCGGGGCTTACTCCTTGATATAACCGATACCGAAAGCCCGCCGTCATCACCCGCAAGTATGCGCTTTCGGCGGTTTTATCACCCGAAAGAACCAGTGAGACGATCACGCAACGCGATCAGTCCTCTACTTGCGATAGTTCGTCGTCGAACCATCGCAAGCAGAGGACTGATCGCGCGAGAGGGGAGAGACCTACGTGAGGGGCCGATCGGTCGGAGCGATCGGAGCGGGCAGGACGTCCCGTCCGGTGAGGAACGCGTCCACCCCGGCCGCCGCGGAGCGGCCTTCGGCGATCGCCCACACGATGAGCGACTGGCCGCGGCCCATGTCGCCCGCCACGAAAACGTTGTCGACGCTGGTCTTGAACGCCTTGTCCCTGGCCACGTTGCCGCGCGGGTCCAGCTCGACGTCGAGCGCCTCCAGCAGGCCTTCCCGCTCCGGGCCGACGAAGCCCATCGCGAGCAGCACCAGCTGCGCCGGAAGCTCCTTCTCGGTGCCCTCGACCGGGACGAACTTGCCGCCCTCATTGCGTACTTGGATGAGTTTCAAGGCCCGCACCCGGCCGTCGGCGTCGGCGGCGAACTCCTGGGTGTTGACCGAGTACAGCCGCTCGCCGCCCTCTTCGTGCGCGGACGAGACGCGGTAGATCATCGGATACGTCGGCCACGGGTGCGCGCCGGACCGCGAAAGCGGCGGCTTCGGCATGATCTCCAGCTGCGTGACCGACTTCGCGCCCTGGCGGTGCGAGGTCCCGACGCAGTCCGCGCCGGTGTCGCCACCGCCGATGACGACGACGTCGAGGCCCTCGGCGCTGATCGGCGACACGTCCAGCTCACCGGCCGCGACCCGGTTGGCGGGCGGCAGGAACTCCATCGCCTGGTGGATGCCCCGGTGCTCGCGGCCGTCGATCGGCAGGTCACGCCACGCCGTCGCGCCGCCGGCGAGGACCACCGCGTCGTAGGACGACTTCAGCTCCTCGACGGTGAGATCGACGCCGACGTTCACCGAGGTCCGGAACTCCGTGCCCTCGGCCCGCATCTGGTCGAGGCGGCGGTCGAGCCGGTGCTTCTCCATCTTGAATTCGGGGATGCCGTAGCGCAGCAGCCCGCCGATCTTGTCGGCCCGCTCGAAGACCACGACACTGTGGCCCGCGCGCGTGAGCTGCTGCGCCGCGGCGAGTCCCGACGGCCCGGACCCGACCACAGCCACCTTCTTGCCGGTCCGCGTGACCGGCTCCTGCGGCGTGACCCAGCCTTCTTCGAAGGCCCGGTCGATGATCGAGATCTCGACCCGCTTGATGGTGACGGGATCGTCGTTGATCCCGAGCACACACGCCGTCTCGCACGGCGCCGGGCAAAGGGTCCCGGTGAACTCCGGGAAGTTGTTGGTCGCGTGCAGCCGGTCGGCCGCCTCGCGCCAGTCGTCGCGCCAGGTCAGCGTGTTCCACTCGGGGATGAGGTTCCCGAGCGGGCAGCCCTGGTGACAGAACGGGATGCCGCAGTCCATGCAGCGCCCGGCCTGCTTCTGCAGCTTCGACGTCGCGAAGTCCTCGTACACCTCGCGCCAGTCCATCAGGCGCAGATCGACGGGACGGCTCGTCGGCGTCTCGCGGGTGGTGGTCAGAAAGCCCTTGGGATCAGCCATGAGCCGCCTCCATGATCGCCTCGTTCACGTCACGCCCGTCGCGCTCGGCTTCAGCCTGCGCGGCGAGCACCCGCTTGTAGTCCTTCGGCATGACCTTGCCGAACCGGTCGACGGCGGCGTCCCAGTCGGCGAGCAGCGCACGCGCGACCGCGGACTCCGTTTCGTCGTAATGCTTTTCGAGCGCCTCGCGCAGGAAGTCCACATCGGACGAGTCCAGCGGGTCGACGTCGACCATCTCCGGGTTCATCCGGTGCGCCGGCAGGTCCAGCACGTAGGCGACGCCGCCGGACATCCCGGCCGCGAAGTTACGGCCGACGCTGCCGAGCACGACCACGCGGCCGCCGGTCATGTACTCGCAACCGTGGTCGCCGACGCCTTCGACGACGGCCAGCGCGCCCGAGTTGCGCACGCAGAACCGCTCGCCGACCTTGCCGCGGATGAAGATCTCGCCGCTGGTCGCGCCGTAACCGATCACGTTGCCCGCGATGATGTGCTCTTCGGCGTTGTACCGCGCCGCTTCGGGCGGCCGCACGATGAGCCGTCCACCGGACAGTCCCTTGCCGACATAGTCGTTGCCGTCACCGAAGAGTCGCAGGGTGATGCCCTTCGGCACGAACGCGCCGAACGACTGACCGGCGGTCCCGGTGAAAGTGACGTCGATCGTGTTGTCCGGCAGGCCCTCGCCGCCCCACCGTTTGGTGAGCTCGTGGCCGAGCATGGTGCCGACGGTCCGGTTCACGTTGCGGACCGGCAGCTCCAGCCGCACCTTGTCCCCGGACGACAGCGCGCCCTCGGCGAGCTGGATCAGCGTGTTGTCCAGCGCCTTCTCCAGCCCGTGGTCCTGCACCGTCTGCTGGTGGCGCAGCCCGGCGGGAGCCGAGTCGGGCACGTGGAAGATCGGCGACAGGTCGAGACCGGCGGCCTTCCAGTGGTCGATCGCCTTGCGCTTGTCGAGCATCTCCGCGTGGCCGACGGCCTCGGCGATGGACCGGAAACCCAGCTCCGCCAGGTACTCCCGGACCTCCTGGGCGATGAACTCGAAGAAGTTCACCACGTACTCGGCCTTGCCGCTGAACTTCTCCCGCAGCTTGGGGTTCTGTGTCGCGACGCCGACCGGGCAGGTGTCGAGGTGACACACCCGCATCATGATGCAGCCGGACACCACCAGCGGCGCGGTCGCGAAACCGAACTCCTCGGCACCGAGGAGCGCGGCGATGACGACGTCACGGCCGGTCTTGAGCTGGCCGTCGGTCTGCACGACGATCCGGTCGCGCAGCCGGTTGGCCAGCAGCGTCTGCTGCGTCTCGGCGAGCCCGAGTTCCCACGGTCCGCCCGCGTGCTTGATCGACGACAGCGGGGAAGCGCCCGTGCCGCCGTCGTGCCCGGAGATGAGCACGACGTCCGCGTGCGCCTTGGAGACACCGGCCGCGACCGTGCCGACGCCGACCTCGGACACGAGCTTCACGTGGATGCGCGCGGCCGGGTTGGCGTTCTTGAGGTCGTGGATCAGCTGCGCCAGATCCTCGATCGAGTAGATGTCGTGGTGCGGCGGCGGGGAGATGAGCCCGACACCCGGCGTGGAGTGCCGCGTCTTCGCGATCCACGGGTACACCTTCGCGCCGGGCAGCTGGCCGCCCTCGCCGGGCTTCGCGCCCTGCGCCATCTTGATCTGGATGTCGTCGGCGTTGACCAGGTATTCGCTGGTGACGCCGAACCGGCCGCTCGCGACCTGCTTGACCGCGCTGCGGCGTTCGGGGTCGTAGAGCCGGTCCGGATCCTCGCCGCCTTCACCGGTGTTCGACTTGCCACCGAGCCGGTTCATCGCGATGGCCAGGGTTTCGTGCATCTCCGACGAGATCGAGCCGTAGGAGATCGCGCCGGTGGCGAACCGCTTGACGATCTCGGAGACCGGTTCGACCTCCTCGATCGGCACCGCGGGCCGCTTGCCGACCTTGAAGTCGAACAGCCCGCGCAGCGTGTACAGCTTCTGCGC
Source organism: Amycolatopsis speibonae (assembly GCF_042647925.1). Classification (NCBI taxonomy): domain Bacteria; kingdom Bacillati; phylum Actinomycetota; class Actinomycetes; order Pseudonocardiales; family Pseudonocardiaceae; genus Amycolatopsis; species Amycolatopsis speibonae. Next base: position 17,394 of record NZ_JBHRWK010000040.1, on the reverse strand, counting down.
CTGGTCGTCGACGGACTTCGTGTACTCCTTGAAGACCTCGTACTTCCCGGCCCGGGTGGAGTGCTGCAGCTTGAACACCGTCTGCGGGTTGAACAGATGCGGCTCGCCCTCGCGGCGCCACTGGTAGTCCGCGCCGGTCTCCAGCTCGCGGTGGTTCGCGCGGAACCCGTCGCGCGGGAACGCCCGGCGGTGCCGCTCGGCGACCTCCAGCGCGATGGTGTCGAAGCCGACACCGCCGAGCCGGGAAGTGGTACCGGTGAAGCAGTTCTGGATGATCTCGTCGCCGAGCCCGACCGCCTCGAAGATCTGCGCGCCGGTATAGGAGGCCACTGTGGACACACCCATCTTCGACATCGTCTTGCGGACGCCCTTGCCCAGCGCCTTGATCAGGTTCGCGGTGGCCTGTTTGGCGGTGGCACCGGGGATCAGGCCCTGATCGGCCATCTCCTCGACGGTCGCCATCGCCAGGTACGGGTTCACCGCCGCGACGCCGTAGCCGATCAGCAGCGCGACGTGGTGCACCTCGCGCGCGTCGCCCGCCTCGACGATCAGGCCGGCCTGCGTGCGGGTCTTCTCCCGGACCAGGTGGTGGTGGACCGCGCCGGTGAGCAGCAGCGACGGGATGGCCGCGTGGTCTTCGTCGACCCCGCGGTCGGACAGCACGATCAGCCGGGCGCCCTCGGCGATGGCCGCGGACACCTCGGCGCGGATCTCGTCGAGCCGCCGCACGAGCGCCTCGCCGCCGCCGCGGACGTCGTAGATGCCCTGCACGGTGACGGCCTGGAACTCGGGGAGGTCGCCGTCGTCGTTGACGTGCACCAGCTTCGCGAGCTCATCGTTGTCCAGCACAGGGAACGGCAGCGCGATCCGGCGGCACGACCTCGCGTCGGAGACGAGCAGGTTCGGCTCGGCGCCCAGCTGGGTGCCGAGCGAAGTGACCAGTTCCTCGCGGATCGCGTCCAGTGGCGGATTGGTCACCTGGGCGAAGAGCTGGATGAAGTAGTCGAAGAGCAGCCGCGGCCGGCTGGACAGCGACGCGATGGGGGAGTCGTTGCCCATCGAGCCGATCGGCTCCGCGCCGGTGCGGGCCATCGGTTCGAGCAGGACGTCGAGTTCCTCTTCGGTGTAGCCGAAAGCCTGCTGGCGGCGCACGAGCGCGGCGTGCGGCGGGATCTCGCGCTCCCGGGCGGGAAGCCCTTCGAGCGGGAGCAGGCCGTCCTCGACCCATTCGTCGTACGGGTGCTCGGTGGCGAGCTGGTTCTTGATCTCGTCGTCCTCGACGATCCGGCCGGCGGCGGTGTCGACCAGGAACATGCGGCCCGGCTCCAACCGTCCTTTCCGGACGATCGTGGACTGCTCCAGCTCCAGCACGCCGACCTCGCTGGCGAGGACGACGAGGCCGTCTTCGGTGACCCAGTACCGCGCCGGGCGCAGGCCGTTGCGGTCGAGCACCGCGCCGATCTGGGTGCCGTCGGTGAAGGAGACCAGCGCGGGTCCGTCCCACGGTTCCATCAGCGTCGAGTGGAACTCGTAGAACGCGCGGCGCGCGGGGTCCATCTCCTGGTGGTTCTCCCAGGCCTCCGGGATCATCATCAGCACCGCGTGCGGCAGCGACCGGCCGCCGAGGTGGAGCAGCTCCAGCACCTCGTCGAAGGACGCCGAGTCGCTCGCGCCACGCGTGATGATCGGGTAGATCCGCTTGAGGTCACCCGGGATCAGGTCGGATTCGAGCAGCGCCTCACGCGCGTCCATCCAGTTCCGGTTGCCGCGCAGGGTGTTGATCTCACCGTTGTGGGCGACGTACCGGTACGGGTGCGCCAGCGGCCACGACGGGAAGGTGTTGGTGGAGAAGCGGGAGTGCACCAGGCCGATGGCGCTGGTGACGCGCTCGTCGGTGAGGTCGGCGAAGAACTTCTCGACCTGCGGCTCGGTGAGCATTCCTTTGTAGACGATCGTCCGTGACGACAGGCTCGGGAAGTAGACGTCTTCCTCGACGAGTTCGTGCTCGGCGCGTTTGCGCACCACGAACGCGGCGCGTTCCAGGGCGAGGCCCGACAGCGCCTCCTGCCGTCCGGACAGGAACAGCTGGCTGAAATGCGGCATGGTCTCGGCCGCGCCCGTCCCGACGTGTTCCGTGTGGACGGGCAGGTCACGCCAGCCGAGCACGCGCATGCCTTCTTCGGCGGCGACGCGTTCGATGGTCGTCATCGCCCGGCCACGCGGGATTTCTTCCTGCGGAAGGAAAGCCGTGCCGACGGCGTAGGCGCCCGCCTCGGGCAGGTCGAAGTCGACGACCTCGCGATAGAACTCGTCGGGGACCTGGATGAGGATCCCGGCGCCGTCGCCGGTCTCCGGGTCGGCGCCGCGGGCTCCGCGATGTTCCAGGTTCCGCAGCGCGATCAGCGCTTTGGCGACGATGCCGTGATCGCGTTTTCCGGAGAGATCGGCGACGAACGCGACACCGCAGGCGTCGTGCTCGAACTCCGGGTCATACAGGCCTTCGGGGGCCTTGCTGCCCTTGTTGCTGGCATGGTGGGTCACGGCTGGCCGCCTCCCAAGGCGTCGGCGCGACCGGATAGCACTCCGTTCGGGTGGTTCGGACGTGAACCAGTTAACGAAGTGGTCCGGGACCGCGATGGTCAGTCGAGAGGGAACGATCCCGCCCGCGAAACGGGGGCAGGCCTCGTAGAGCCGCACTGCACTGGGCGGCCGATGCGCTTTTGTGTCTCATGTGTACTGCCGCGCGCCGGGTGCCGCCGGACCGTTGTGGTGGAGGGCAGGCGGGGCGCACGTGTTACTCCCGGGTTCGCCGGTCTTATGACGATAGTGTGAAATCGCTGTTATCGACATACGTCGCTTGGTCGGGGTGGGAAATGCCACGCGGGCGTTGACTTCAAACATCATCTGCCCACTGGCTGGAATGCGGTGTCCACTGAGTGGGGCATTAGCGCGCTGAACTGGGTAAACGTTCGCTCACATCGCTCGATGGTGTGACCTGGGTCGCGCATTGGGGTGAGTTTCGCCGACGTCGCGGTGACCTGGGGTGACGGTCGAATCGCCCGAACGGCAGAGTGACCTGCCCGGTTTGAGAGGCTTGGCCGATGGCGGATCGTTATCTCACCGTGGCGGGCACCGGGGTCCACGAGATCGAAATACGGCGTTCACGCTTCCTCTGCGCGCTCGCCCCGGCCGCCTCGGAAGAGGCTGCCCGCGAGGTGATCGCGGGCAGGAAGAAGGCCGATCCGGCGGCTCGGCACCACTGTCACGCGTTCGTGCTGGGCGCCGACGGCCGCGCTGGCTCGATGGATTCTCGGCGGGAAAGAGTGCCTCGAATCGAGCGCTCCAGCGACGACGGCGAGCCCGCGGGGACGGCCGGCACCCCGATGCTCGAGGTGCTCCGCCGCCGGGAGCTGACCGACACCGTCGCGGTGGTGACCCGCTACTTCGGTGGGGTCCTGCTCGGCGCGGGCGGCCTGATCCGCGCGTACGGGCAGGCTGTCTCGGAGGCCGTCGACACGATCGGGGTGCGAGAGTACCGGCGGCTGAGGCTGGTGGAGGTCGTCGTCGACTACGACCGGGCCGGGCGGCTGGAGAACGACATCCGCTCGTCGCCGTACCTGCTGCACGCGACGCGGTTCGAGGACGTCGCGCACTTCGACGTCGGGCTCGCGCCGGATCAGGGGGAGGCGTTCCACGCCTGGCTCGCCGACCTGACCGGCGGGGAGGCCCTCGCCGAGGAGATCGGCGAGACCTGGCTCCCCACCCCGTGACCAGACGCCGCACTCACGTGATCGAACGGCGAACACGGTGTTGCCCGTCTGATCACGCGAGTTGTCCGTCTGATCACGGGTGTGCGCGGGAACGCCACTCGTCCAGGGTGATGGCGTACTCGACCTCGCCCTCCTCGGTTCCGGGGATCGGGTTGTCGAAGTACTCGTGGTAGGTCCGGACGTGCCGCATCCCGATCTTGTCCATCACCCGCCGGGAGCCCAGGTTCACCGCCATGGTCGCCGCCCAGATCCGCGTCGCCCCGAATTCGGTGAAGCCCTTCTCCAAGAGCGCGAGTGACCCCTCTGTCGCGTACCCCTTGCCCCAGGAAGACCGGTTCAGCCGGTATCCGAGTTCGGGATCGTCCGTGTGATGACCGCGCAGCGGACGGAAATGGAACCACCCCAGGAATGCCCCGCCGGATTTCTCGATCGCCGCCCAGAACCCGTAACCGGGGAAACGCTCGTAGTAACCGAGAAAGGCGGGAAGGTCACGGTTTTCGATCTCCGCCCGATCGGCTGGTTCTCCCCCGTTGAGATAGCGCATGACTTCGGGGTCGTCATAGAGCGCGAACAGGTCGTCGACGTCGGCGCCGGTGAACTGCCGCAGCAGGAGCCGTTCGGTCTCCAGAAAGACACGCATCGCCAAAGCGTGGCGTCGCGGGGACGCCCGGGCAACCTGTTTAAGCGGCCACCCCAGGGCTGGTTAGGCCTTTCAGTGCCTCCACTCCGGCCTCGGTGAGCAGGGCGGGAACACGCTCGCCCCACCTGCCACCCCTGGCGGGCGCCACCAGTCCGAGGTGGGCGAGGCGATGCGCGGTGTGCTGGTCGCAGCAGGCGAGACCATCGACGAACAGGTCCGGCTCGCAGCTGCAGCTGATCTCGGCGTGGCCCTCGGCCACGGCTCTCAGGGTGGCCCGCTCACGATGGTTCAGCTCTGCGAGAACGTCCATGGCGCGCCTCCTTCCTGGTCCGCTGTTCACAGTCAAACCCACACCCCCGACAGTTTCCGTCTTCTCCGGTGCGAAGTCTTGGATTTCGGGCGGACTTAGGGGTGGCGAGTCGCGTATTCAGGGGTGCCCCCCTACGGGCTGTCCCCTGGTATTCGGCGCGGAAGCGGTTCCAGCTCGGTCTTGCGCAGATGCCGGAAAATGATCGAACTCCGGAAACCGACGATCTCTTTGCGCTTCGACAAACGATCCACCAGGAATGCGTGGAGCTGTTCGACGTCCTGTGCGGCGACGTGGATCAGGAAATCGTCGCTGCCGGCCGTGACGAAGACCGAAAGGACCTCCGGCAATTCGGAGACCGAACGCTGGAAGGAGTCGATCACCTCCCGGCTCAGCGGCCGGACCTGCGCCGAGACCATCGCCTGCACGCCACGGTTGAGGCTCCGCAGGTCGATGTCCGCGTGATACCCGCGGATGACGCCGTGTTCCCGCAGCAGCTGGGTCCGTTCCAGGCAGGTCGACGGCGCGACGCCGACCTTGCGGGCGATGTCGCGGTTCGACTGCCGCGCATCCGCCTGGAGTTCCCGGATGATCGCCGAATCAAGTTCATCCATGTCCGCTCCTTTCCCCGGTCTGCCGAATATCGTTCGACAGAACCCCTGTAAGCCTGACGATCAGCCTAACTTCAGCGCGAGTAGTCGACTGATTGCGTGGGAGGAAGCGAAATGTCCGTACAGGAGCTGGTCGTCCGGCGGGGGCGCCGATCCGGGGTGACCACGATGGTCGCCGTGCATTCGAGCACGCTCGGCCCGGCCGTCGGTGGCTGCCGGTTCAAGGTCTATCCACGCGTCCACGACGCGATCGACGACGTCCTGCGGCTGTCCGCGGCGATGACCCGCAAATGCGCTGTCGCCGGCCTGGACTTCGGCGGCGGCAAGAGTGTCGTCGCGCTCGACGGCGTGCCGACCCCCGAGCGGCGAAGGGACATCCTGCTCGACCACGGCGACCTCATCGCGTCACTCGATGGTGCGTATCGCGCCGGTCCGGACGTCGGCACCGGTCCGGAGGACATGCTCGTGCTGCGCGAGCGGACCCCGCACGTGTTCTGCGTACCCGAGGAACACGGCGGCACCGGTTCCTCCAGCGGCCCGACCGCCGTCGGCGTCCTCGCGGCCCTTCGTGCGGGCGCGCGGGCGGTCTTCGGCGGCGGCGAGATGAAGAACCGGAGAGTGGTCATCAGCGGATACGGTTCGGTCGGCGCGCATCTGGCCGCCGCGCTGGCCGGGCAGGGCGCCGAGGTCATCGTGTCCGATGTTGACGAACGACGTCTCGCTGCCGCCGAGCGGCAGGGCCTGAGGCAGATCCGGCCGGAGCAAGTGCTCGGAATCGAGGCCGACGTCCTGATCCCGTCGGCCGTCGGCGGCGTGTTCGGCCCGGGCACCGAGATCGCGGCGCCGCTCGTCGTCGGCCCGGCCAACAACCAGCTCACCGACGACGCGGTGGCGGACGATCTCGCCGCCAGGGGTGTCCTGTGGATCCCGGATTTCGTCGCGAGCGCCGGGGGAGTCGTCTACACGCTCGGCCGCGAAGCCGAAAACCTCACTCACGAACAGGCACTCGCCCGCGTCGAGGCCCTCGAAACGACGACACAGCGGCTCCTCGACGCCGCTTCGGCCAACGGCACCACACCGTTGGCCGAAGCGGACGCGCTCGCCGAAGCCAGGCTCACTTCTGGTGCGGAGCCACGTACTCCTTCGCCTCGGGAGCCTCGAACAGCGGCTTGAATGCGTGCCGATCGACTCGCGGATAAGCCGCGCGGTGCCGTTGAGCGCCGCGACCCTGTCGAGGGTCGCGAGCAGCTCTTCGCGGTCGCGAAGAAGCCCGCCGAGCACCGCGCTGTGCTCGGCGGCGAGGTCTTCGGCGACCTGCCGTCTCGCCGTCACGCGCTCACGATCGCACACCGGAGAGGGTGCGACTATGCAGCGGGGCCCGCGGTTGTCTTGAATGGACTCCGTGGAGATCCTGGCCGACGCCGCGACACTGGCGCTGTACACGACCGATGCCTCCAACTACCGGCACGTGCCGAAGGGTGTGGTGCTGCCGAGGAGTGCCGGCGAGGTGATCGCGGCCGTCGCCGCCTGCCGGGAGGCCGGGCTGCCGGTGATCGCCCGCGGCGGCGGCACCAGCGTCGCGGGCAACTCGTGCGGGCCCGGCGTCGTGATCGACACGTCGCGCCACCTCGGCGGCGTCCTCGGCCTCGATCCCGAAGCGCGGACGGCGAGGGTCGAGCCCGGAACCGTCCTCGACCACCTCCAAGGGCTCGCCGCGCCGCACGGGCTCCGGTTCGGCCCCGACCCGTCGACGCATTCGCGCTGCACGATCGGCGGGATGATCGGCAACAACGCCTGCGGATCGCATTCGGTCGCCTACGGCCGCACGGTCGACGTCGTCCGCGAGCTGGACGTGCTGCTCTACGACGGCACCCGGCTGACCGTCGGCCCGACCTCACCGTCCGAAGTGGACGCACGGGCGGCCAGGCCCGGAACCGAAGGCCGCGTCTTCTCGGAACTCCGCGCGCTCGTGCACGAGAACCTGGCGCTCCTGCGCACCGAACTGTCCTCCTTCAGCAGGCGGGTGTCCGGGTACGGGCTGGAACACCTGTTGCCGGAGAACGGGTTCGACGTCGCCAAGGCACTGGTCGGCAGCGAGGGCACCTGCGTCACCATCCTGGAGGCGACGGTCTCCCTCGCCGAGGTGCCGAAACGCAAGGTGCTCGCGGTGCTCGGCTTCGAGTCCGACATCGCCGCGGCCGACGCCGTCCCGGCGATCCTGCCGTGGTCGCCGCTGACCGTGGAAGGGGTCGACGCGGACCTCGTCGCGCTGCTGGAGCCGGGCCGCGCCGACGGGCTTCCGCCGGGCGGCGCCTGGTTGTTCGTCGAGATGGCCGACCCGGACCGGGCGCGCGGGCTGATCGACGGACTGCGTGGCGCGCTGACCGGATCCGCGCTGCTGGACGACGCCGCCGCGCAGAAGCGGCTGTGGCGGATCCGGGAGGAGGGCGCCGGTCTCGCGACCCGGTTGGCCGGGGGCGAGGAGGCCTGGCCCGGTTGGGAGGACGCGGCCGTCCCGCCCGAGCGCTTGGGCGCCTACTTGCGGGAATTCAAGCGGCTCATGCGCGAACACGGCCGCAAAAGCGTGGTCTACGGCCACTACGGCGAAGGCTGCCTGCATCTGCGGTTGGACTTCGATCTGCTTTCCCCGCAAGGGATCGCCGGGTTCCGGTCGTTCCTCGAAGAGGCGGCCGACCTGGTCGCCGCGCACGGCGGCTCACTGTCCGGCGAACACGGCGACGGCCAGGCCCGCTCGGAGCTGCTGTCCCGGATGTACAGCCCCGAGGTCCTCGCGCTTTTCGCGCGGTTCAAGGGGATCTTCGATCCGGTGGGCATGATGAACCCGGGCATCCTGGTGAACCCGCGGCCGGTCGACGCCGATCTCCGGGTGCGGCGCGCGCCGCTGGAGCTCGAAGACGTCACAGCGCTCGCGTACCCGGAGGATCAGGGGAGCTTCGGGCAGGCGATGCGGCGCTGTGTCGGCGTCGGGAAATGCCGCGACACCACCGGAGCGGGCGTGATGTGCCCGAGCTACCGCGCCACGCGCGAGGAGAAGCATTCGACGCGGGGCCGCGCGCATTTGCTCGCCGAGATGGTGAACGGCGAGCTGATCACCGACGGCTGGCGTTCGGAAGAGGTCGCCGAGGCGCTGGATCTCTGCCTGTCGTGCAAGGGCTGCCTGTCCGATTGCCCGGTCGATGTCGACATGGCGACCTACAAGGCGGAATTCCTGCATCAGCACCACAAAGGGCGGCTGCGCCCGGCGTCGCACTATTCGATGGGCTGGCTCCCGGTGTGGCTGCGCGCGGCCTCGCTGGCGCCGAGGCTGGCGAACACGATGTCGCGCCGGTTCTCCGGACTGCTGAAGAAGTTCGGCGGGATCGCGCCGGAGCGGGACCTGCCGACGTTCGCGAAGACGCCGTTCACGCGGCGCCGCGCGGATCTCAAGCGCTGGGCGACCGGTTCCCGGCCTGTCGTGCTGTGGCCCGACTCCTTCAACAACTACCTCACCCCGGACGTCCTCGACGCCGCCGCCGAGGTGCTCACCGCGGCGGGCCACGACGTCGTCCTGCCCGATCGCGGCGTCTGCTGCGGCCTCACCTGGGTGTCCACCGGACAGCTCGACGTGGCGAAGAACGTGTTGCGCCGCACGCTTTCCGTCCTCGAACCGTATCTGCGGGCGGGGTACCAGGTGGCCGGGCTGGAGCCGAGCTGCACGGCCCTCTTCCGCGGTGACCTGGAGGCCCTCCTGCCCGGCGACCCGGTGGCGGCACTGCTCGCCGAGCGCACCCGCACGTTCGCCGAACTCGTCGAGGACTCGCCGCTGGAATTCCGGTCACTGGACGTCGAAGCGCTCAGCCAGGTGCACTGCCACCAGCACGCCGTGCTCGGCTTCGGCGCCGACGAGGCCGCGATGCGCGCCGCGGGTGTCCACAATTCCACAATGGACTCCGGCTGCTGTGGACTGGCGGGCAACTTCGGCTTCGAACGCGGGCACTACGACGTCTCCGTCGCCTGCGCCGAAGACCGCATGCTGCCCGCGATCCGCGCCGCCGCCGAAGGGACCGAGGTGGTCGCGGACGGCTTCAGCTGCCGGACGCAGATCGAGCAGCTCGACGGGCGGCGGGCACTGCACCTGGCCGAGCTGCTGCGGCGCGCACTGCCCTAGTGGCCCTCGCGGGTGAGCCGTTCGGGGCCCGCGGCTTCGCGGACGGCGTCTTCGACCCGCGCTCGCGGCCAGCCGAGCACGGAAGCGGCCCGGCCCGTCGCGTCCGGGCCGGCCTTCACGAGCACGGCGAGCACGGTCAGCGCGTCGTCCCGCGCGGTCGCGCTGGGCCGCCCCGCCATGTCGTCGGTGACGGTGGAGAAGAACCGGCCCATCCGCGCCATCCGTGCTCCGGCGGGCGTCTCGGCGCCGAGGACTTCGGCGCCGTGGTGGGCCGTTTCCGCCCAGGTCGCGTTGGTCCGGGCGCTGGCCAGCCAGGCGCGGAGCCAGACGTCGTCGTCGATGAGGTAGCGCTCTCGCCTGCCCAGGGGTTCACGCGTGACCACTTCGAGGTTCTCCAGGTACGCGACGGCCTTGGAGATGGCGGCGGGGCTGACTTGGAGCCGCTGGACCAGTTCCCGCGCGGTCAGCCCGCCCGAATCCGTGGTGACCAGGCAGGCGAGCAGCCGGGCCGCCATCCGGGGGAGACCGCTGCCGACCATCATCCCGGCGAAGCGGTCCCGGTAGGCATCCACCGCCGCCGGGTCGCGTCCCCGGTTGTCCGGAGTGGACAGTGGACTCGGCAGCACCTTCGGCCCTCGCCGCGCCCGCCAGCCTGTCGCGTGCTGCGCGTGTTCGGCCCGGTAGCCGCGACGGCCGCCGTTACGGGCGACCTCGCGGCTCACGGTCGAGGTCGGCCTGCCCAGCGTCCGGGCGATCCCTGCGTACCCGAGGCCGTCCGCGAGGCCCGACGCGATGCGCTCGCGCTCTTCGGCGGTGAGTCTTCCGGCGGTCATGGCCCCAGTGTGCGTTCACAGACAGCTCAGTGCAACGAAACCCGGAAATCCGGCTGTTCGAAAGCAGAATCGCTGTTCCTGGCGTTGACGATCATGGAAACGCAATCCTAGCGTCGGTGTCATGACGAAGAGCGAGGACGCGATGCTGACGATGCTCGACAGGGCGGTTTCGGAAGGGGGCGCGCCCGGGATCCTGGCCGAGGTCCGAGCCGGGGACCGAGTGTGGTCCGGGCAGCGGGAACGCTCGCCGGAAGACCGGTTCCGCATCGGGAGCATCAGCAAGACCTTCACCGCCACCGTGCTCCTGCAGCTGGTCGCCGAAAACAGGCTGAGCCTCGACGACCCGGCGGGGCAGTGGCTGCCCGGCCTTGTCGAGCACGCCGACGAGATCTCGGTCCGGAGGCTGCTGAACCACACCAGCGGTGTTTTCAACTACACGCAGGACCAGGTGGCCCTCAGCCAGCGTGAAACCTATACGCCGCACCAGCTCGTCGAGGTCGCCGCGGCCCATCCGGCCGATTTCGAGCCCGGCGCCGGGTGGGCGTACTCGAACACGAACTACGTCCTGGCCGGGTTGATCGCCGAGCGCGTCACCGGGCGGGACCTCGCCGACGAGATCGCCGACCGCGTCTGCCGCCCGCTCGGGCTGGCGGCGACGCGACTCCCGCACGCGGGCGACGAAACGCTGGGTGAGCCGCATTCGGCCCATTTCACGAAGCTCTTCTCGCCCGATCCGGACGCGGAGATCCACGACGTCACCCTCTTGGAGCCGAGTCCGTACTGGGCGGCGGGCGGCATGGTGTCCACCGCAGGTGAACTCCTCCGGTTCTTCGGCGCGCTGCTGGGCGGGCGGCTGTTGCCACCGGAACAGACGCGTGCGCTGTTCGACGCGGTCCCCACGCGGGATTGGCTTCCCGACGCGGCTTACGGCCTCGGTATCTGCTCACTGAAGCTGCCCGGCGGCAGTGAAGTGTGGGGGATGGCCGGAGCCCTCTTCGGTTCGTGGACCTACGTCTTCGGCTCTCGTGACGGCGCGCACCTGGTCGCGGCGAACATCAACGCGGACTGGGCGGCGGGGCCGTGGAGCGATCCGGGCGAGGTTCTCGCCGACCTGCTGGTGGCGGAGTTCGGCTGAGCCGGGCTTCACCACCAGGCGCGGGCGAGGGCTTCCGGCGTCGGTTCGTCCGGTGCCGGAAGAACCTTGAGGTACCAGGTGAAATTGCTGTAGACGTGCAAGAACGCGTACGCCAGGCAGCGCCGGGAGAACTCCTCGTCCGGTTCGGCGCCGTACCCGGCGAGCAGCCGCCGCAGGAAGTCCTTGTCCCCGCCGGAAAGGAACAGGCCGACGGCGACGAAGTCGTACTCGGCCGCGCCCCTCATCGCCGGTTCGAAGTCGAAGAGCCCGGTCAGCCGCGGACGTTCGCCGTCGTGGGTGACCATGACGTGGTCGCGCATGAACTCGGTGTGCAACGGGACGACGGGCGGGCTGCCCAGCTCGACGGAGTCGAGGAATCCTGGGATCTGCGAGATCCAGCTTTCGGCGAGCCCGGTCCGGCGGTGATGCTCGACGACGTTCGCGCGCTGCTCGGCGACGAACGCGGCCCAGCTCGGCGGATCGAGGACGTCCAAACGCGGGTCACGCAGCGAATGCAGGGCGGCCAGCGCCTCACCGAGCTCGGGAGCGAGCCGGTTCTTGTCCTCTGTGGACAGTTTCGGCCAGGCGTCCTTCAGCGTTTCGCCGCGCAGGCGTTCCATGAGCACGTAGCCCCAGCCGTCCCGCTCGCCGACGTCGTGCACGGCGGGGGTCGGGATCGGCAGCTTCCCGTGCAGGACTTCGAGCATCGTCCGTTCGGTGGGGAGTTCGTCGAGGTGCACCGGCGGGAACAGCTTGAGCACCAGGTCGTCGCCGACGGCGTACACCGGCAGCGAGCCCTCGGTGAACGGGACGACCTCGCCGAGACCGAGCGACCCGGTCAGCGACGACACCGCCGGAAGCAGGTCTTGCCTGGTCAGCGCGTCGAACTCGGCTTCGGTGCCGGCGGGTGGGAACGAGGTCACGGAACCGACCGTAGAACAGCGGGCCGGGGACGGCTACGCGATTACCCGCTGCGCTCCAGCAGCGTCCGCGCCGCGCCGAGCACGAGGCGGCAGACGTCGTCGGGATCCGCGCTGGCCAGCGGCTCCTTGCCGGTGATCTCGCGGACCAGGCCGATCCCGAGCAGCCAGGCCAGGATGAGGTCGGCCCGCAGATCCGCGTCGTCGGAGTCGGTCAGCGTGGCGAGCACCTTCGCGTATTCCTCGCCGAGCTGCCGCCGGACAGCGGCCGCGGCGCTGTCGTGCCCCGTCGAGCGCAGGTAGGCGTCGAGGGTGCGATCGCGCCTGGCGTCGGACTCCAGCATGCTGCGCAACGCCGTCCCGAGCAGTTCGTCCGGTGGTGTGGTGGCGATCTGTTCGCGTCCACCGCGCGCCAGGACCTCTTCGAAGAGCGCGTCCTTCGAACCGAAGTAGCGGAACAGCAGCGCTTGGTTGGCTCCGGCGAGCTTCGCGATGTCCCGCACCGTCGTCCGGTCGAAGCCGCGCTCGGCGAACAGGGAGGCCGCCGCGTCGAGCAAGGCCGCCTTGGTCGCGGCCGAGTCGCGTTTGCGGACCTGCGGTTCTTCCGTCATCGAGCCTCCCCGGGTCCGCACAGGCTAACGGGGCGTCGCACGGTAGGCGCATTGACGCTCACCGTGATCATGGTTAGCGTTGTAAGCAGTTGCTTACAAACCGCCGAGCCGGGGGGTTTCCGGACAAATGACCACCACTGACAGCGAATTCGTCACCTATCCGTTCAACCAGGACGCGGGCCTCGAACTCGACGCGGCCTACGCCACCGCCCGCGCCGCCGAGGGCATGCTCCGCGTCCGCCTCCCGCACGGTGAGCCGGCGTGGCTCGCCGTGCGCTACGCCGACGCGCGCCTCGTGCTGGGCGACAGGCGCTTCTCCCGCGCGATGTCCGTGGACAAGGACGAGCCGCGGATGGCGCCGGGCAGGCGGCCCGGCGGGATCCTGAGCATGGACCCGCCCGATCACACCCGGTTGCGCACGCTGGTCGCGAAGGCGTTCACCATGCGCCGGGTCGAAACGCTGCGGCCGCGGGTCGCCGAGCTGGCGGCCGGCCTGATCGAGGACATGAAGGCCAAGGGACAGCCCGTCGACCTGGTCGAGGACTACGCGCTGCCGATCCCGGTCGCGGTGATCTGCGAACTGCTCGGCGTCCCCGTCGAGGACCGGCCGAAGTTCCGCGTGTGGAGTGACGCCGCGCTGTCGACCAGCCCGCTGACCACCGAAGAGATGATGGCCAACCAGGACGAGCTGCGGGCGTACATGCACGTGCTCGTCGAGCAGCACCGCGCCGAGCCTCAGGACGACCTGATGACCGCGCTGATCGAAGCGCGCGACGTCCACGACAAGCTGAGCGAGCTGGAACTGGTCGACATGTGCATCGGCATCCTGGTCGCCGGGCACGAGACCACCGCCAGCCAGATCCCCAACTTCGTCTACGCCCTGCTCGAACAGCCGGAGCAGCTCGCCCGCCTGCGCGCGGACCTGGACCTGATCCCGGCCGCGGTCGAGGAACTGCTGCGGTTCATCCCGCTGGGCGCCGGAGCCGGGTTCGCCCGCTACGCCACCGAAGACATCCAGGTGGGTGACGTGCTGGTGAAGGAAGGCGAGCCGGTGATGGTCGCGATCGGTGCGGCCAACCGGGACGCGCTCCAGTTCACCTCGGCGGAAACCCTCGAATTCGGCCGGGAAACCAATCCCCACCTCGGCTTCGGGCACGGCGTGCACCACTGCCTCGGCGCCCCGCTCGCCAGGCTCGAACTGCAGGAGGCGTTGCGGGCCTTGCTGCGAGATCTTCCCGGATTGCGCCTCGACGGCGATATCGTGTGGAAGACGCAGATGCTGGTGCGGGGGCCCCGCTCCATGCCGATCGGATGGTGAGCATGAGCTGGAAAGTCGAGGTCGATGGCAACACGTGCATCGGCTCGGGAATGTGCGCGGCGTTGATGCCGGAGGTCTTCGAACTCGAAGGCGCGACGGCGACGGTGGTCGAGGGGGAGGTGAGTCCGGACGAGATGGTGCTGGACGCGGCGGACTCCTGCCCCGCCATGGCCATCGAGGTACTGGAAAAGGGTGAGGTGATCGGGCCGCGGCCCTGATCGTCGCCCGTTAACGCGTGGCGGTCGTCGGTGAAACGGCGTAGGACGACTGGGGTGAGCGATGACAGCTTGGCCATCCGAACCCTGACCACCGACGACCTGCCCGCGTTTTCCTCCGTGCTCGTGAGGGCGTTCCTCTCGGACAACGCGGAAGGACTGCAGTACCGCGAAGGGCTGGTGTTCGAGCCTGAGCGTTCGCATGGCGTCTTCGACGGAGACGAACTCATCGGATCGGGTGAACTGCTCACCCGCAAGATCACCGTGCCCGGCGCCGGGCAGACGCCGCTCGCCGCGGTGACTTCGATCGGTGTCGCGCCGGGCCACCGGAGGCGGGGCGTGCTCACCCGGATCATGCGGGCGCAGTTGCACGGCCTGCACGAGGACGGCGGTGAAGCGATCGCCGCGCTGTGGGCGTCCGAATCGGTCATCTACCCCCGCTTCGGCTATGGCCTCGGGGCGCAGTTCTACCGCGCGAAGGTCCGGTCGAAGGCCGCGTTCCGGCCGGGTGTCGAACTCGAGGCCGAGCGCGTGCGTGAAGTCGGGCGGGAGGAGGCGATCCCGCTGCTCAAGGCGATCTACGACAAGGAGGCACCGCTGCGGGTCGGCGCGCTCGACCGGCCCGAATCGACGTGGGAGTTCAACCTCGACGACCGGGAGGTCCGGCGCAACGGCGCGACGGAGATGAAGTTCGCCGTTCTGTCCGACGGTTACGCGATCTACCGCGTGAAGAGCGACTGGGACGAGGAAGGGCCGCGCGGGACCCTGAGCCTGCAAGAACTCGTCGCGACCACACCTCGGGCGTACGCGACTCTGTGGCGCTTCCTGCTCGACTACGACCTGATCGGCACCATCGAGGTTTTCGCCGCCCTCGACGAACCGCTCATCCACCTCCTCGCCGATCCCCGCAAGATGAGCCGGTCCGCCGGAGACTCGCTGTGGGTGCGGCTCGTCGACGTCGATCCCGCGCTGGTCACCCGCCGCTACAACGGTCCGGTGGATCTGGTGTTCGGCGTGCACGACGCCTTCTGCCCGTGGAACACCGGGAACTGGCGGCTCGTCGCCGACGCCGACGGGAACGCCGAGGTGACCAAGGTGGAAGACGCCCCGGATCTCGAACTGGACGTGATCGACCTCGGCGCGATCTTCCTCGGCGGCACCCGGCCGAGCACGCTGGCCGCGGCCGGACGGATCAAGGAGCGGACCGCCGGAGCGGTTTCGCGGGCGACGATGGCGTTCGCCACCGACCGTGAGCCGTCCTGCCTGGAATCCTTCTAGCCGTTCAGGATTCCCTGCTCGGTGACCACCGCGGTGATCAGCTCGTGCGGCGTCACGTCGAAGGCCGGGTTGAACACCTCGGCGCCTTCGGGGGCGACCGTCGTACCGCCGAAGCTCAGGACCTCGCCGGGATCGCGTTCCTCGATCACGATCCCGGCGCCGTCCGGCATCGCTGTGTCCACAGTGGACGAAGGGGCGACGACCACGAACGGGACCCCGTGGTACTTCGCCGCGATCGCCAGCCCGTAGGTGCCGATCTTGTTGGCGACGTCGCCGTTGGCGGCGATCCTGTCGGCGCCGACGAGCACGCAGTCGACCAGGCCGCGGCTCATCGCGGCGGCGGCCGCGCCGTCGGGCTGGATCCGGTACGGGACACCGGCTTCGGCCAGCTCCCAGGCGGTCAGACGGGCCCCCTGCAGCAGCGGCCGGGTCTCGTCGACCAGCACGGATTCGACCAGGCCGCGGGTCTGCAGATGCCAGACGACGCCGAGCGCGCTGCCCCAGGACACCGTCGCGAGGTGGCCGGCGTTGCAGTGGCTGAGCAGCCGCAACGGCCGCCGTTCGCAGTGTTCGAGCACCACTTCGGCCGCCAGCCGGGAAGCCTCGTGGTTGATCCGCTCGTCCTCGTCGAGGATCGCCAGCGCTTCGGCGAGGACGGCTTCCGGCCCCTCCGGGAGCTTCGCGAGCGCACGGGAGACGCCCCAGCTCAGGTTGACCGCGGTCGGGCGGGCCTGGGCGACGCGACGCGCCTCGGCCTCGACGTCACCTTTCGCGCGGGTCGCGAGCACCACGCCGAGCGCTCCCGCCGCACCGAGCGCCGGTGCCCCGCGGACCGCGAGCCGCTGGATGGCGCCGACGAGTTCGCCGACCGTGCGCAGTTCGAGTACGCGGTACTCGGCGGGAAGCACGGTCTGGTCGATGATCGTGACCGCGTCGCCGGTCCAGTCGATCGTCCTGCGCATGGCTCCCCCGTGAAATCCGGTTGTCCGGCCGCGGCCGCCTCGGTCAGGATGCGGCCCGTGACCATTCAACGCCACCATCCGCCCGGTCTGCACCCCACGCCCACTTACCACCACGTGACCATCGTCGAAGGGCGGCGGGACGTCCACCTCGCCGGCCAGTGCCCGCTCGCCGAAGACGGCAAGGTCGTCGAGGGCGACGTGCTCGCCCAGGTCGACCAGGTCGTCGCGAACACCGCCGCCGCGCTCGCCTTCGCCGCGGCGACCCCGGCCGACGTCGTGCGCACGGTGGTCTACGTGGTGACGCCGGACGCCGACGTGCTTTCGGCCGTGTGGGACCGGTTCGTCGAGTCGGAGATCGGGGAGGCGTTCACGACCGCGAGCACCCTGCTCGGCGTCGCGCAGCTCGGCTACCCCGGGCAGCTCGTCGAACTCGACGTCACCGCGGCCACGGCCTGACTGCTCCGCCGCGTCCGCGGCGTGAGTGACAAAGTTCGTGAAGGCCTCCTTCCCTACTCTCAAGGTCAGGGTCCCGGCAAAGTCGTTGTGGCTGGTTAGTGGGTGATTCCGAGCTGGGTTAGTGGTCGGGTGAAGTCGCGGGCGTTGTGGCGTAGTGCGGCGGCGATGTT
>NZ_JBHRWK010000039.1:0-61171 GCF_042647925.1 Amycolatopsis speibonae | reverse complement strand
CGCGTCCTCTTCGAGATCCAACACACCTTGAAGTCGATCACGCGGTGGCCGTCCTCATACCCACGACACGCCGCCACATCACACACTGCTGCTGCCGTACTAGTAACAAGTGTCGTTCTAACGCGACTTGCCACTCACGACCAACCCGACCCACCGGTCATCGCCGCCCCGCCCAGTAGGCACCGAAGACGCCCTCGGCCTGACGCGACTCAACGCCGCGGTTGACAGCGGCACTAGAATTCAACCAGACGGTTGAATACCCTGCGGAAGAGAACCGATGCCCGACCTGACGATCACGCGCCTCCTCGACGCACCCCGCGAGCTCGCCTTCCGGGTCTGGACCGATCCGGACCATCTCGCCCACTGGTGGGGTCCGGCCGGATTCACCGCCAAGTCCTGCACGGTCAACCTCACCGAAGGCGGCCGCTGGCGCATCTGCGTCAGCGACGGCGAGACCGAACTGTGGGCCTCAGGCGTCTACCACGAGATCGCGCCGCCGGAACGGCTCGTCTTCAGCTTCGCCTGGGAGGAGCCGGAAGGCGCGCGGGGACACGACACCCTCGTCACGATCATCCTCTCCGACCGCGACGGCAAAACCGAGATGTCCTTCCACCAAGCGATCTTCGAGACCGTGGCGGAGCGCGACAGCCACGCCGAAGGCTGGCAGTCCTGCTTCGGCCGCCTCGCCACCTATCTCACGGAGCGTTCAGCGAGCGGGAGCGCTCGATGAGGTCACCCATGGCCTGCTGGAAGTCGCGGCGCCGCCGCGCGCTCCATCCGACGGTCAGCTGAGCGAAAATCTGTTCCTGCCAACGGTGAGCCTCGTCGAGCATGGCCCGGCCCTCCGGGGTCAGCGAAACCTCGCGACGGCGCCCATCGGTCCGGGATGCCGCCATGGCCAGGTAGCCCGCCTCGATCGCGGCCTTGACCAGCCGCGATACGCCGCTTTGGTCGATGCCGATCTCGACGGCGATCGCGTTGACCGTCGCCGGGACCCCGCGTTCGGCCAGGGAGTGGACGGCCTCGCCGACGAGGACGAGCCGGCCTTGATCAGCGGCGTCATCGGCCGTCGACCGGCGCGCCCAGTGCCGCACGAAGGCGAACAGGGCCTGCCCGGGGCCGCTCATTCGGTGGCCGCCATCTCGCGGCAGAGGTAGGCCAGTTCGAGCGCCGACTTCAGATCGGGAAGCCGGAGCGCCGCGGTGACCCGGCCTTCGGCCACCCGGAACACGGTCGCCACACGAGTCGGCCCTTTGCTCTCGGGCCAGGTCGCGTCTTCCTCCACCACCATGAGCCGATCGCTGACCGGATGCCATGATCGCGGGTCCAGTGTGATTCCCGAGCGGTGCACCCAGTCGGCGAACTGCTCGGACGTGATCGGCCCGGCCCCTTTCGGCCCGAGAACGACGACCGGATCGCCGACGGCTCCCGCCGATCGCCTCAGGTCGCCGTCGTTGACGCTCTCGTGCCACTCGTTGATCGCTGCCTCAAGGGTCGATTCCATGCCACAAGTGTATGCGAAACGCATAGATCTCGACAGCTAGCCCACTCTTTGCAGCACTTCGCGCGCTCGCGCCACCCCGTCTTCCTCGCGCAGCCGCCCGGCGACGTACTGCGCCCCGCGACGGAACAGGAGGTTGCCGGACAGTTCCAGCAGCCGCGCGGTCAAGGCGTCCGCGGTGAGCTCACGTAGCGGCAGCGGACTCGGTCCGGCACCGAGGCGGGACACCCGATCGCCCCAGTAGGGCTGGTCGGAGAAGACCGGGCAGACCAGCGCCGGAACCCCCGCGCGCAACGCCGCCGCGGTCGTGCCCGCGCCGCCGTGGTGCACCACCGCCGCCGTACGGGGGAAGAGCCAGTCGTGCGGAACGTCTTGAACCGTCAGCAGATCGTCCTCATCGGACTCGGCATCGGTACCGAGCAGGCCGCGCAGCCCCACTCGCCGCAACGCCGTGCGGACGGCGTCGAAGGTCCGCTCCGCCTCCGAAGGCCGCATGCTGCCGAAACCGACGTACACCGGAGGCGGCCCTGAGGCGAGGAAGTCCCGCAGTCGCGGGTCCGGCCGCCACGCGGCGGGGGTTTCGAGGAACCAGTACCCGGTGACGTGGACCCTGGCGGGCCAATCCTCCGGCCGGGGCACGACGGCGCCGGAAAACCCGCACAGCACCGCGGTTTCCGCCCGCCGTGGTCCACGCCATCCGGCCTCGGGGAGGCCGAGCGCCCGTTCTCGCCACCGGTCCACCTCGGGCCGCAGTACCTGCCAGGCGACGGCGTCGACGGCGCGAAAACTCAGCCGCCGTCCGCACGGTCCGGCCTTGGCAGCCCACGGCAGCAACGGATGCGCGAACGTCCCTGTCGGCACACTCGGCTGATAGTGCAGTTCGACGTCGGGGACGCCGAGTGACGCGCCCAGATGCGCGCCGAGGAAACCCAGCGTCGGGGCGAGCACGAGGTCGGCCCCCGTCGCTCCCTGCTGGACATCGGCCAGCAGGCGCTCCAGCACGGGAGCCAGCGCGCCTCGCAGCCCGCGCAGGAAGGTCGCGGGATTGCGCCCGCCCTCGGTCCATTCACGGCCGCCGTCCGAACCGAGGATCTCGCCGGGATCGGCCGAGAGCGGCGCGAACTCCAGACCGTGCCCGGTCACCCAAGCCCGGAACCGTTCGGCCGCCAGCACCCGGACCCGGTCGCCATGGAGACCGCGCCCCAAGGCGATGCACGGCTGGACGTCGCCCCGCGAACCGGGAGCGACGATCACGACCAGCCGGGTCACCGCTTCGCCGCCGTCAGCCGGTAGCGAAGCCGGAACGGCAGGTTCGCCAGTGCCGCCGCGATCCGCGCGTCCCGGCCGATCAGGTAGCGCGGCGCGACCCGGCGGGCGGTCAGCGCGTGGACCACGACCCGGGCCGCCCGCTCGGGCGGTACCCCGTTGCGCGCCGACCGCTCCGCGCTGCGTTCGGCCTCGTCCAGTTGCGCCCCATACCTTTCCCGCGCGGCTTCCGGCAAAGCGGCACGTACTTCTTCCGCGGCGGCGCGGGCGCGCGGCCAGATCGAGGTGGCGACAGCGCCGGGCTCGACGAGGACGACGTCGATGCCAGACGGCGCCAGTTCCGCGCGCAGGCTGTCGGTCAAGCCGACCAGCGCGAACTTCGACGTGTGATAGGGCCCGACCATCGGACCGGCGATGCGCCCGCCCATCGACCCGACCGTCACCACCCTGGCGGCGGACGCGGCCCGCAGCGCGGGCAGCATCGCCTGCGTGACGGCGAGCTGACCGGTGACGTTGACTTCCAGCTGCTGCCGGAAGTCCTCGAGCGGGACGTGCTCAAGCGGTCCCGGCCGCGCCATCCCGGCGTTGTTGACCAGACCCCGCACCGGCCCCGCCGCCGCGACCTTCTCCCCGCACGCCGCGATCGACGCGGTGTCCCGGAGATCCATCCGCAGGACGGTGACCGCTTGGCCATAGGCGCGGGCGAGATCCGATTCGTCCGCGTCGGTGCGCACACTGGCCCACACGTGGGCGCCCCGCCGGACGAGTTCGGTCACGCAGGCCCGTCCGATCCCGCTCGAAGCCCCGGTGACCACAAAGGATGGACGTGTCACGACATCTCCCCCGCCTTCACCGGCGCCGAGAGGGCGCGCAGCATCCGCGGCCAGGTCTTGTGCAGCTGGTCCTGCCAGTACGCCCAGTGATGCGTGCCGGGTCCGTAGAAGTCCGTCATGACCGGGACGCCGAGCCGGTTCAGCCGGTCCGCCATCGCGGCGGTCTGGCCCGAGCACAGGAATTCGAGCAGCATCGCGCCGGGCAGCACGTCGATCGGGAGCTTCCCGTCGAACGGCCCGGGCAGGCCGTTGCCCGTCGACAGGTACAGCTCGGTGCCGCGCAGGCGGTCGGCGTTCACCAGCGGATCGTGCGCGTCCCAGCGGGACGCCTCGCGCCGCCGGTCGCCCCAGAGCGCCTCGGGATCCTGCCGGGCCGAGGCGACGATCGCGCTGGTCAGCAGCTCGCCGTACGGTCCGGTGGGGTTGAGATTGCCGCTGAACGAACCGGCGAACCGGAACACTCCCGGCCTTCGAGCGGCCAGTTCCACCGCGCCGTATCCACCGAGCGAGAGCCCGGCCGCGACCCGCCGCCCGTCGCCGCGATAGCCGCGATCGATCAGCTGCGGGATCTCGACGGCGGTGAAGGTCTCCCATTGATTCAGGACGACGTTCTTGCCGTAATTCCACCAGTCGGAAAAGAACCCCGCGGAACCGGAACCCGGCATGACCACCAAAGCGCCGGAGTCGTCGGCGAGTTTCCGGATGTCGGTGTTGGTGGTCCAGCCGCGATAGTCCTGCAGCCGCGTCTCCCCGGCGAGCAGGTACACCGCCGGCCACTTCCGGTCCGGTTCGGCGGCCCACCGCGACGGCAGGATCAGCCGGACCATCGCGTAGCTCCCGACGCCGACCGAGCGCACGGTGAGATCCAGCATTCGCGGGTCACCGTCCACAGTGGTCTGTGCGACGACGTGCGAGCCGTCGTCCGCGCGGGCGTCCGGGACACCGCCCTCGGCCCGCGCCGGGGCGACGGCGACGCTCGGCAGCAAGCACGCCACGGCCGCCAGCACCGCGACGACCCGCGGCCGCCTCGAAGTATTGCGCATACGTGATCCTTTGTCCCGGTCGTTCGACAGAATTCGAAAATGTGACGGCGATTACTCGCGAAAGAAATCCGGAGGTGCCACCACGTTAAGCGGAAGAGCCCTCTCCAAGCAATTGTCCTGTCCACAATCCGGGAGGACAATGTGAATGCCAGGGAAACAAGAAAACCTTCCACCTCCCCCATCAGGGTGACCCATCGCTCACGGACAGTGAACGACATTGGCACGGCAGTACCAGACTGTGTCGCGCACCTGCGAAAAGTCCCGAAGCAGCAGGTCACACCCAGTACACGAAGGACATTTACGTTCTCTTGACGCCTTCCGGTATTCGATTTCCCGCCGTAGCCTTCGTCGTGCCGCCCGGGTTCGGCGTCCCCTGAAGCGACCCCGGCGCTTACGTCCCACCGAAGGGACCGTGACCCCCTCAGGACCCTTCCGAAAGGGCTATTCATGACTGCCCGAATTCGTGCGCTCGTCGTCTCCGCCGCCGCGGTGGCCACCATTTCCGGCATGCCTGGAGAATCGATTCAGGCGGCCGCGGCACCGCCTTCCCCCACTGTTCCGACCGCTGCTCTCTTACCTGAGGAGACAGTCCCGCACGCGTCCGCGCGCGACGGTTTCGACCTGACTTCGGCACTGTCCACCTCAGACCGTAAGGAGAGCCGGGTCGACGTCGGCGGCTGCGGGGACGTCGTCCACGGCAGGCTGGTCGGCGACAACGCCGCCGGCCAGGGTTTCCAGTCCGCCGTGCCCGGCGGCCAGGTGTCCGAACTGGTCGCCCGTATGACGAACCCGCCCGATCTGGCGGCGTGGGCCGCGCAGGCAGGGCGGTGCTCGAAGGTGACGGTCGACGACGCGGCCGGTACCGCGCTGTCGACCGTCACCGTCCACCCCGCACCCGTCGTTCCGGGCGCGAAAACCCTTTCGTACGAACAACTCCTGACGCTGCCCGGACAGCCCCCCGAGCTGCCCGGACTGCGTCTGCGCACCGTCGCCATCGCCGCCGACGACGTCTTGGTCGTGCTTCGTGACGCCGGGACGACCGGCCTCGACCTCGACGCTCTGGCCGTCGCCGCCTGGCAGCACGCCGCCGGACCGCTCGGCCGCTGATCCCCGTACGACCCCCGCCCTGAACACCCGAGGAGACGCCATGTCCCTGGCCCCCGAAAACCTGCCCGCCACGGCCGGCCCCACCCTCCCCGCCTGCCTCCGGCATTGGGCGGACACCGACGGCGACCGGCCCGCGCTGACCTTCGCCGACTTCTCGGCCGATCGCGCCGGGCGACGGCGGACCCTGACCTGGAAGCAGCTCCGGGAGCGCGTCGACGCCGTCGCGGGGGCGCTGCCCGTCCGGCCCGGTGACCGGGTGGCCGTGCTGTGCCCGCAGAGCGCCGACTACGTGGTCGCCTTCCTCGGCGCGATCACCGCCGGGGCGATCGCCGTGCCGCTGTTCGATCCCGGACTGCCCGGCCACGCCGGACGACTCGCCGCGGTGCTGACCGACTGCTCCCCCACCGCGGTCGTCACCACCGCCGCAGCCGAGGACGCGGTCCGCGAGTTCCTGGCCGGTCTGCCCGGCGGTGACCGCGTCGCCGTCGTCGCGGCCGACAAGCCCGCCGAGGGGCCGACCCGCGCGTGGCCCGCCCCGGATCCGGTGCCGGACGACGTGGCGTATCTGCAGTACACCTCCGGTTCGACCCGCAGCCCGGCAGGAGTGGTGCTGACCCACGCGAACGTGCTGGCCAACGTCCGCCAGGCGGTGCACGGACTCGGCATCGACCCGGCGACGGGCACCACGGTCTCGTGGCTGCCGCTGTTCCACGACATGGGTCTCGTGCTCGGCCTCATCACCCCGCTGGCGATGGGCATGCGGTCGGCGCTGATGGATCCGCTGGCGTTCATCGAGCGCCCGGTGCGCTGGCTGGAACTGCTCGGCGACTTCAACGGAAGCTGGAGCGCCGCCCCGAACTTCGCGTTCCACTACGCCGCGAGCCGGGTGCGCGAGGAAGACCGCGCCAAGCTCCGCCTCGACCGCGTCGCCGCGATCGTCAACGGCGCGGAGCCGATCAATCCCGACGTCCTCGACCGCTTCCACGCCGCCTTCGCCGATTCCGGCTACCTGCCGGAGAAGACGCGACCCTCGTACGGGCTGGCCGAGGCGACGGTCTTCGTCACCACCGGCACCGGTGTACCGCCGCGCGTCACCACGTTCGACCGTGCCGCGCTGGGAGCGGGGACGGCGCGACAGGCCGACGACGGGCTCCGGCTGGTCGCCTGCGGTGTCCCGGTGGGTCAGCAGGTCGCGCTGGTCGACCCGGAAACCGGCGTCGCGCTGGCAGACGGCTCGGTCGGCGAGATCTGGGTCCACGGCCCCAACGTCGGCACCGGCTACTGGCAGAAACCCTTGGAGAGCACCGAGACCTTCGGCGCCCGGCTGACCGGCGACCACGACGGGCTCCCGGCAGGGCCTTGGTTGCGCACCGGGGACCTCGGCGTCCGGTACGACGGCGAGGTCTACATCGCGGGCCGGATCAAGGACCTGCTGATCGTCGACGGCCGCAACCACTATCCGCAGGACGTCGAAGCGACGGCGGCCGCGGCCGACCGCGACATCCGTCCGGGCAGTGTCGCCGCGTTCGCCATCGAAGGCTCCGACACCGAAGCCGCAGTCGTCGTCGCCGAACACCGCGGTCACACCGCACTGACCACAGAGGACGAACGCGCCCTCGCCGTGTCGATCCGGCGGCTGGTTTCCGACGCGCACGGCCTCGCGCTGTGCGACGTCGTCCTCGTCCCGGCGGGCCTGGTCCCGCGGACCTCCAGCGGCAAGATCGCGCGTAGCGCCTGCCGCGACCGTTACCTCGCCGGCGACTACGGAAAGGCCTTGGCGCGATGAGAAACCCGTCGTTCGACACCCCCGCGATCCGCCGCTGGCTGCTCGACACGGTCGCCGAGCACACCGGCGTGGAAGCGACCCGGCTCGAAGCCGATCGCCCGCTCAGCGACTACGGCCTGTCCTCCCGTCAAGCCGTCGGTATCGCCGCCGATCTCGAAGACCTGCTCGGCACCCCGCTCCCGGCCACCCTGTTGTGGGAGAGCCCGACCATCGACCACCTCGCCCGGTCCCTCACCGGCGGCGCCGAACCGGAGCCGGAACCGGCGGGCACGGACCGCCGCCAGACCGATCCGGTCGCCGTCGTCGGCCTCGGCTGCCGCTGGCCGGGGGCGAACGGCCTCGACGAGTTCTGGGACCTGCTGCGCGGCGGACGGGACGCCGTCCGGACCGCGCCACCGGGCCGGTGGAACGCCGACGCGGCGCCGATCGTCGGCGGCTTCCTCGACGACGTGGCCGGTTTCGACGCCGAACACTTCGGCATCACCCCGCGCGAGGCGTCCACAATGGACCCGCAGCAGCGGATGCTGCTGGAGGTCGCCTGGGCGGCCCTGGAGCACGCCGGGATCGCCCCTGTCTCCTTGCGCGGCAGCCGGACCGGCGTGTTCACCGGCATCTCCACCCACGACTACGGGCACCTCACGATGTCCGGCGGCGGCGTGGATCTGTGGACCGCCACCGGCGCGGCCGGGAGCATCTCGGCCAACCGGCTGTCCTACGTCTACGACCTGCGCGGACCGAGCATGGCGGTGGACACCGCGTGCTCGTCTTCGCTGGTCGCGGTGCACCACGCGGTCCGCGCGCTGCGCGACGGCGAGGCGGATCTCGCCTTGGCGGGCGGGGTGAACCTCATGCTGCTGCCCGGGCCGACGGCCGCGTTCGCCGCGGCGGGCCTGCTCGCCGGGGACGGCCGGTGCAAGACGTTCGCCGCCGACGCCGACGGCATCGCGCGTGCCGAAGGCTGCGGCGTCGTCGTGCTCAAACGACTGGCGGACGCCGAGTACGACGGCGACCGGGTGCTGGCGGTGATCCGCTCCACCGCGGTCAACTCCGACGGCCGGTCACAGGGCATGGCGGCACCGAACCCCGTCGCCCAGCAGGACATGCTGCGCACGGCGTACCACGGCGCCCGGCTCGACCCGTCCACTGTGGACTACATCGAGGCGCACGGGACAGGCACGTTGCTGGGCGACCCGATCGAGGCTCGCTCGCTCGGCGCGGTTCTCGGCAAGGGCCGCCCGGCCGACGCCCCGCTGCTGATCGGCTCGGTGAAGACGAACATCGCGCACGCGGAGGCGGCCGCGGGGATCGCCGGGCTGATCAAGGTCGTGCTCGCGATGACCCGTGACGAATTGCCGCCCCAGCTGCACTTCGCCGCACCCAACCCGCACATCCCCTTCGACGACCTGCGGTTGAAAGTGGTGACCGAACCGACGCCCTGGCCACGCCGGTCCGGCCGCGCGACGGCGGGAGTGTCCGCGTTCGGGTTCGGCGGGACCAACGCGCACGTCGTCCTCGAACAGGCCCCGTCGGCGGACCCGGCACCGGAGCGCGCGGACGTCCGGATCGGGCTGCTGTCCGCCCGCACCCGCGACAGGCTCACCGAACGCGCGACGCAACTGGCGAGCTGGCTGGAATCCACGCCGTCACCTTCCCTCGCCGACGTCACCCACACCCTGTTCCGGCGCGACAACGGCGGACCGCACCGCGCCGCCGTCGTCGCCGGGGACACCGCCGAGCTGGCGATCCTGCTGCGAGCCGTCGGCGCCGGTGCCGATCCGCTGCCCGCGGGCGCTGTCACCGGTAGCGCGCTGGGCACCGACGGCCCGGTGTTCGTCTTCTCCGGCCACGGTTCCCAGTGGCCGGGGATGGGCCGGGGACTGCTGGCCGCCGAACCCGCCTTCGCCGCCCAGGTCGACAAGCTCCACGACCTGTTCACCGAGCACACCGGCCGCTCGCTGCGCGCCTTGCTCACCACCGAGGATCCCTTGTCCCTGCCCGAAACCCAGACTGCGATCTTCGGGACGCAGATCGCGCTGGCCGCCCAGTGGGAGGCGCTCGGTGTCCGGCCCGCGGCCGTCGTCGGGCACTCCCTCGGCTCCGCGGCGGCCGCCGTGGTGAGCGGCGTGCTCACCCCGGACGAAGCCGTCCACCTGGTCGCGACCCGGGCCCGGCTCCTGGGCACCATCGGGCCGGGCGGTGCGATGGCGGCGGTGGAGCTGGCGCCGGAGGAACTGGAGCTGTACCCGGACATCGAACTCGCCGTCGAATCCGCGCCGGGTCAGCTGACCGTCGCCGGGGACGCGACCGTCCTCGACCTGCTCGTCGCGGAACTCGAGGCGGCCGGGCTGACCGCGCGGCGGCTGCCTGTCGAGGTCGCCGGGCACTCCGCCCGCGTCGACCCGGTGCTGCCCGCGCTCCGGGAGGCGCTCGTCGAACTGGGCGGCCGCCGCCCGGCGGTGCCTTGGTACGACACGGTTCTCGCCGATCCGCGGGAGCTGCCGGACTTCGACGCCGGGTACTGGGCCACGCACCTGCGCCGTCCGGTGCGGTTCCGGCAGGCCGTGGCGGCCGCCGCCGCGGACGGGCACCGCGTCTTCCTCGAGGTGTCACCGCATCCGATCCTGCGGGGTTCGGTCGCGCGGACGCTCGCGGCCGAGGGGATCCACGACGCCGTCGTCACCGGGACGCTGCGCCGGGGTCAGGACGAGGTCCGCGCGCTGGGCGCCGCCGCGGCCGAGCTGTACTGCGCGGGTACGCGGATCACCACCGCCGCTCCGGACGACGGCGCCCGGCTGGTCGACGTCCCGCCGATGCCATGGCGGCATGAACGACACTGGTACACCACCGCCGAGGAGCCTCCTTCGTTCGCCGCGCGCACCCAAGAGCCCGAACCGGCGAAGAGCAGTGGCGGTGACCGGCTGACCGAGATCGTCGCCGCCGTCATGGGACTGCGTCCCGACCGCATCGACATCGACGTCCCGCTGGTGGACCTCGGGCTGGATTCCTTGATGGCGAACCGGATCCGGGAGGCCGTCCGCCGGGAGTTCGGCATCGAACCCGACGCCGCCGGCGTGCTCCGGGGCGCCACCCTCGCCGATCTGAACCGCGACCTCGCGCCGCGTGAGAACGAGGATCCGCGCCCCTCACGCGGCAGGGCTTGGGACGCGGCCGACCGGCTGGTGCTGCGCCTGTGGCAGGAGCACACCGGCGCCGACGCGGGCGGCACGCACGTCCGGCTGACCGAGACCGCCACACCGGACCGGCTGGCCGAACTGCTCGCCGAAGGGCTCAGCACCGAACTCGACACGCCTGTCGACGCCGCCGAACTCCGACGGCACGACTCCCTCGCGGCCATCGCCGACGTCGCCCGCGCCGTCCTCGACACGCGGGAGGAAAAGGGCCCGGTGCACGTCCTCGCCCCAGGTGAGACAGGGGTCGCGCCGCTGCTGCTGTTCCACCCGGGCGGCAGCACCTGCACCGTGTACCGGCCGCTGCTGGACCGGCTGCCCACCGCGGTGCCGTGCGTCGGGTTCGAACGCGTTCCCGGTGTCAGCATCGAGGAACGCGTCGAACACCTCTTGCCGTTGGTGCGGGCGCAACGCCGCGACCGGCCATATCGGCTGGCGGGCTGGTCTTTCGGCGGGGCGCTGGCCTACGGCGTCGCCGCACGGCTCGCCGAGGAAGGCGAAGAGGTCGAGTTCGTCGCGCTGATCGACACCATGCTCCCGCTCCCCGAGCCGGACCTCGATCCGCGCGCGTCGTCCGCCAGGCGATTCCTCCGGTTCACCGGCTACGTCGAAGGGACCTACGGCCGCGAAGTCCGGCTCGGCCACGAGGAACTGACGCCACTGCCCGAGGAGGAACAGATCGAGCTGACCATGCGACGGGTCGCCGATGCGGGCCTGCTCAGCCCCGGCGTGCTCCGGCATCAGCGTCAGTCCTTTTTGGACACACTGGCGGCCGAACGCGCCACGCCCCGCCGCTACGACGGCCGGGTCGTGCTGTACCGGGCTGTCGAGCAGTACGCGGCCGGACTGGCGATGGAACCGCGGTACTCGCGCACGGATCTCGCGGCGGGCTGGGCGGAGTTGTGCCCGGAGCTGGAGATCGTGCCGGTCGAGGCGCATCACCTGTCGGTCGTCGACCCGCCGCACGTCGATGTCGTGGCGAGGCATCTGGCCGGGCTCCTGTGACCACGGCCCGGGCCGAGCGAGCGGTCGACCGCGCCTGGCCGCTCCTGGTAGTACTCGGCGCCGGGCTCTTCCTCGTCGCGGTGGACGCGACCGTGCTGCACGTCGCGTTGCCCGACCTCGTCCGGCAATTGCGGCCGGGCGCGGCGGCCCAGGTGTGGATCGTGGCGATCTACCCGCTGACCGCCGCGCCGCTGCTGCTGCCGTTCGGCACCCTCGGCGACCGGTACGGACGGCGACGCGTGCTGGTCGGCGGGTACGTCGTGTTCGGGGTCGCGTCGCTCGGCTGCGCGTTCGCTCCGAACGTGCCGATACTGCTGGGTTTCCGCGCGCTGCTCGGCTGCGGTGGCGCGATGATCATGCCGGTGACGATGTCGCTGCTCCGGGAACTCTTCCCCGAGCAGCGGCATCGCCGCACGGCGATCGCGGTGTGCAGCGGGATCGCGGGGACCGGCTCGGTGTTCGGGCCGATCCTCGGCGGCGTGCTCGTCGAGACGTGGGGCTGGCGGGCGACGTTCCTGCTGAACCCGCCGGTGATCCTCGCGGCGGTCGCGCTGGCCCTGCGCTGGCTCCCCCGGAGCCCGCCGGGGCGGCGGCCGTGGGACGCGCTCAGCGCCGCCCTCGCGGCGGGCGGTGTCCTCGGGATCGCCTTCGCCATCGGGCACCCGGGGTCCTGGCTGTCTGCCGTCGCTTCGGGCGTGATCGGGAGTGTCCTCATCGGACTGTTCCTGCGCCGCCAGCGCCGGACCGATCCGCCGCTGCTGGACCTCACGCTGTTCCGGCTGCCCGGCGTGCGGGCCGCGGTGGGCGGGGTGCTGCTGGTGATGAGCACGCTGGTCGGGCTCGGCCTGCTGTTCGCCCAGTACCTGCAAGTGGTGCTCGGACTCTCCCCGACAGCGGCGGCTGCCCGGCTGCTCCTGGTGCTGGGCGCGTCGGCCGTCGGCAGCGTGGCGACCCCTTCGCTGCTGGGGCGCTTCGGCAACGCGCGGGTCCGCACGGCCGGGTTCGCGGTGGCGGCGGTGTCGTTGCTGGTCCCGGCCGCCGGGTCGGCCACGCTGACGTCGCCGGTGCTCCTCGGCGCAGGTCTGACAGGACTGGGGCTGGGGATGGCCCTCGCGCTCACGTCGAGCACCGACACCCTGCTTTCGGCGACGTCGGCCGACCAGGCGGGCGGCGCCGCGGCGGTGGAGAAGACCGGCTACGAACTGGGCGCCGGTTTCGGGACGACGGTGTTCGGTTCCCTGGCCGCCGCCGTGTACGCGGGTCACCTCGCCGTCCCGGCCGGAGTACCCGAGGCGGCTCGGCGGCTCGCTCTGTCGGGCCCCGCTCAAGCGGAAGCGGCTGCTGCGGGGCTTTCGCCGCGTTTAGCCGGCGAAGTGCTCGATGCCGCTCGGGCCGCTTGCACCGCCGGACTTCAGGTGTCGGCGGCCGTCGCTTGTGGACTGTTCCTGGTGGCGGCCCTCGCGAGTGGCAAGAACGGTTATTGAGAGGTGGGCAAAGGTGTCGGGGTGGTCGCTGGCCTGCGTGTCGGCGAGGCGTCGGTCCGGGGGTCGTGAGTGGCGTTTCGGGTTAGAACACGAAACGCCACTCACGACCACCCGCGAACAAGACACGTCCGCCTTACCCCTGACTAACCGTCCTCACCACGCACGAGAAAAGGCCCCACCCTTGCCGGGTGGGGCCTTGCCTGCGGTGGGCGATACTGGGATCGAACCAGTGACCTCTTCGGTGTGAACGAAGCGCTCTCCCCCTGAGCTAATCGCCCGCTGTACGAACTCCGGTTCACCTGGGGAAGCGAACCTGGTGCGCGATACTGGGATTGAACCAGTGACCTCTTCCGTGTCAGGGAAGCGCTCTCCCGCTGAGCTAAACGCGCGTGATGTAGTTGTTCGTACGAGAGATACCTTAGCGGACCCCGTTTCCTGGCCGTCACAGGGGTTGCCTATCCGCGTGACTCAGGGTTTCGGCAGCCGCGAGGCGATCGAGCCGGCGATCTCCTTCGCCCGGTCGCACGGGCTTCCGCTTCCCTCACGCGCGAGCAACCGGACGGCGACGTGTTCGGCCTCGCGGTCCGAGAGCACGCGGTGCTGCCAGGTCACGGCGCAGTTCGAGTCGCCGAACTCCCGGACCTCGCCGTCGACGCCGCTCCCGATGTCGACCGGCGAACCCTCGGGCACGAACGCGCCACGCTGCAGTTCGACGGTCAGCGTGTCCCCGCCGCCCACCCACTCGCAGATCCGCAACGTCCGCGGCGCGGGTTGCGTGTTGGGCATGTTCTTGGTGAGCACGGCCGGATCGGCGACGGCGCACGGGTCGAGCGGGAGGATGCTCACCGGCTCGCCGGGACGGTCGACCTCGTGGGTACGCAGCCGGGCGAGGGCGGCGGTCAGCATGTCGTCGGCGGCTTTGCAGGGATCACCCTTCTTGCCGGGGTGGGAGACGACGACGCCGAGCCGCCGGTCCGTCGGCAACTGGGCGACCGAGTCGCATCCGCCGCTGATCGTGCTGCGCAGCAACGGAAGTCCTTCGGCGGTGCGGTCGGTCCGTTCGAGGCTGCTGGCTGTCACGCCTTCGCCGAGCCGGAGTTCGAAGGTGACGCCCTCGAGGCCGGTGTACTTGCAGCGGGCCGGGTAGCTCGAATCCGTGTCCGCCTTCAGGGTGCCGAACTCCTGCACGAACCGGCCGGCGAGCACCTTGCACGGGTCCACCAGGCGCAGGCGTTCCGGGCTGAGCGCCTCGGTCGCCGCCAGCGACGTCGTTCCGGGGCTCTCGGGTTTGGCGTAGTCGGCGATGGAGAGGCCGAGCGTGACGATCCCCGAGACCACGAGCAGGACGACGGCGGCGAGCGAGCCGAACAGAATCTTCTTCGTCCGCGGCGCCATCTTCTTCGGCGGCGGCCGCCAGATCGGCAACGGCAGGGCCAGCACCGAGCGCACCTCGGCGTCCTGCCGCTGGATCCGGGCGTGCACGGCGGGCGGCCAGGGCGCCACGCCCGGCGGCACCGGTCCGAGGAAGTCCAGGATCTGTTCCGGGGTCGGCCTTCGCGCGGGGTCCTTGGCCAGGCAGGGTTCGGCGAGTCGCCGGATTTCGTCCGGGACGTCGCTCACGTCCGCGGCGGCGTGCACGACGTTATACAGCGTCTGGGGTGCGGTGGGCCCGGTGAACGGGCCGCGGCCGGTCGCCGCCATGACCAGGATCGCGCCGAGGGAGAACACGTCACTCGCACCGGTGACCTGCCCGCTGCCCGCCTGTTCCGGGGACATGAACGCGGGCGAACCGATGATCGCGCCCGTGCCGGTGAGTTCCTGCGCCTCCTCCGCCACCCGCGCGATGCCGAAGTCGATCACCCTGGGTCCGTCACTCGTCAGGATGATGTTGCTGGGCTTGAGATCCCGGTGGATCAGCCCGGCACGATGGATCTCGGTCAGCGCGGCGGCGAGCCCGGAAGCCAGCAGGCGCACCGACTCGACGGGCAGCGGCCCGGCGCCGTCCACCGCCTCCTTCAGGGACGGTCCGGTGACGAAGACCGAGGCGAGCCACGGGGCTTCCGCTTCCGCGTCGGCGTCCATGACAGCCGCGGTGTAGGCGCCGGAGACCAGCCGCGAGGTGGAGACCTCGCGGCGGAACCGCTCGCGGAAGCGTGGGTCGTGGGCGAACTGGGCGTGCAGCTGCTTGACCGCGACGAGCCTGCCGTCCGGGGCGAGGCCGAGCACGACCCGGCCCATGCCGCCTTCACCGATTTCGGCGATGATCCGGTACGGGCCGACCTGCCGGGGTTCGCCGGGGTGCAACGGTTTCACTGATCAGCCCTAGGGTTTCGGAAGTTTCTGCAGCAGTTCCCCGGCGAAGCCCTTCGCCTTCTCGCAGGCTTCGTCGGCGGTCATCTTCGTACCACTGGTGCCGATGGTCAGCTCGACGTTCTCCCCGTCACGGTCGCCGGCGGACCGGTGCTGCCAGGTCAGCGAGCAGCTGGAGCGGGCGACGCCGTCGTCCTTCTTCGCCAGGTACACCTTGGCCCCGCCGAGTTCCAGGGTGGCTGTCCCCGTGTAGTACGAGTCCTTCGACTGGACCGGCGGGTAGGCCCGCACGAGACTCAGCCGGACACTGCCCGCCGCGTCGTACCGGCATTGGTGCAGATGTTCGCGGATCGTTTCGACGACCGGGCCGATCAGCCGGTCCGCGGTCGCGGGGCCGACCAGCGCGCACGGGTCCAGCGGGGCCAGGGTGCCCGCCGGAAGCTCGCGATCGTGGCCACCGGCCCGGATCCGCTTGACGGCGTCGGCGAGCGCCGCCTTCACCACCGAGCACGCCTCGTCCTTTGTGGACATCGAGTTCACGTCGGCGCTGAGTTTCGTACTCGGCAGGCCGGTGACCGGTACGGCGACCGCGCACGAGTCGCCGGAGCCCTTGATCCGCAGCGGAAGCCCTTCCAGCTCACCGCCCGCTTCACCTTCGACCAGGTCGCCACCGACCTCCAGCTCCAGCCATTTGCCCGCGGGCGAGGAGTACGTGCACGAATCGAAATGCATGTCGATCTCCGTGCTCAGCTTGCCGAAGCCGGGGACGTCACGCCCTTCGAGCACCTTGCACAGGTCGACCTTGCGCAGGCTGTCCGGACCGAGCGGATCCGGGTTGACCGGTGTGGTCACCGGCACGTCCGGTGCCGCCGGCGCGCTTGGCGCGGCGACAGCCGGAGGCGGGTCGTCCCCGGTCAGCGACACCGCGGCGACGACACCACCGGCGAGCAGCGCCACGGCGGCCGCGGCGAGTCCCGCGTACAGGCCACGACGGGATCGCTTCGGCGGGGGCGGGTTCAGCAGTCGTCCGACCTCGGCCTGCTGCGTCTCGATGAGGTGCGAAACCACCGGCGGCCATGGACTGGTCGTCGGCGGGATCGGGCCCAGCCGCTCCAGCACCCAGGCCGGGGACGGCCGGTCCGCCGGTTTCTTCGCCAGGCAGGGCTCGACGATCCGCCGGAGTTCCGGTGCCAGATGCCGCAGGTCGGGCTGGACGTGCACGACGTTGTAGAGGGTGTGCGGAGTGGACGTCCCGGTGAAGGGATTCGACCCGGTCGCGGCCATCACCAGCAGCGCGCCGAACGAGAACATGTCGCTCGCCGGGGTCAGCGGCTTACCCTCGGCCTGCTCCGGCGACATGAACCCGGGCGAGCCGATCACAGCGCCGGTGTGCGTGAGTTCGGAGTCGCCTTCGACGGCTCGGGCGATCCCGAAGTCGATCACGCGGGGGCCGTCACCGGCGAGGATGACGTTGCTCGGCTTCAGGTCCCGGTGGATCAGCCCGGCACGGTGGATGTCGCCCAGCGCCAGCGCGAGCCCCGCGGCGAGATGCCAGACCGCCTGCGGAGGCAGTGGCCCGCCCGCCGAGACCGCCTCGGACAGCGCCGGTCCCGGCACGAACACCGAGGCCAGCCACGGTGTCGGCGCGTTCGGATCGGCGTCCATGACCGGCGCGGTGTAGGCGCCGGACACCAGGCGTGACGTCTCGACCTCGCGGCGGAACCGCTCACGGAAGCCGGGGTCGTGCGCGAAACCGGGGTGGACCTGCTTGATCGCGACCAGGCGCCCGTCGGACGAGATCCCGAGCAACA
Organism: Amycolatopsis speibonae; assembly: GCF_042647925.1. Taxonomy (NCBI): domain Bacteria; kingdom Bacillati; phylum Actinomycetota; class Actinomycetes; order Pseudonocardiales; family Pseudonocardiaceae; genus Amycolatopsis; species Amycolatopsis speibonae. The sequence goes on along the minus strand of NZ_JBHRWK010000039.1, from coordinate 43,837 downwards.
CGCGGCCCATCCCGCCCTCGCCGAGCGCGGCGAACACCCGATAGCGCCCCACGCCGGTGGGTTCGCCGGTGTTCAACGGCTTCACGAAAGGCCCCCTTGTCCGGGGCCGATGGTACAAAACCACCCGGAAGTGTCACGCAGCGCGTCGGTCCGACCGGCCGAAGTCCTTCAGGCGGAGGCTGTTGGACACGACGAGCACGGAGGACAGCGACATCGCGGCCCCGGCGATCAACGGGTTCAGCAGACCGAGCGCGGCCAGCGGGATCGCGGCGACGTTGTAGCCGAACGCCCAGGCCAGGTTCCCCCGGATGATCCGCAGGGTGCGATCGGCCAGCCGGATGGCGTCGGGGACCACGCGCAGGTCTTCGCGGACCAGCACGATGTCGGCCGAGCGCAGCGCGATGTCGCTGCCCTGGGCCATCGCCATGCCGAGATCCGCGGTGGCCAGCGCCGGACCGTCGTTGATCCCGTCGCCGACCATCGCGACCCGCGCTCCCCCGGCCCGCAGTTCCTCGATGACCTGGGCTTTCTCCGCGGGAAGCACGCCCGCGCGCACGTCGGAGACGCCGATCTCGTCCGCGACAGCCCTGGCGGCGGCCTCGTTGTCGCCGGTCAGCAGCACGGTCCGCAGGCCGAGCGCGTGCAGGGCGTCGACGGCGGCCCGTGCCGACGGCTTCACGACGTCCCGGATCACCAGATGCCCGGCGACCCGGCCGTCCACCGCGACGAGGATCGCCGTCGCTCCGTCCAGTTCCGCGGCCGCGAAGTCGTCGGGGATCTCGATCTCGCGATCGGCGAACAAACGCGCGTTGCCGACCAGGACGTCGTGCCCCTCGATCGCGCCCTTGGCGCCGAGCCCCGGCAGCGCGCCGAACCCTTCGACCGGGGGGAGGTCCGGCAGCTCGGCCCGTGCCGCGGTCACGACGGCGGCCGCGATGGCGTGTTCCGAACCGGCCTCCACGGCTCCGGCGAACCGCAGCACCTCCGGCACGGTGAACCCGTCGGCGGGACGGCACGCGGTGACGGTCATCTTCCCGGTGGTGACGGTGCCGGTCTTGTCCAGCACCACGGTGTCCACCGTGCGGCTCGCCTCGAGCGCGTCGGGCCCCTTGATGAGGATGCCCAGCTGAGCGCCGCGGCCGACCCCGGCCATGAGCGCGGTCGGCGTCGCCAGCCCGAGCGCGCACGGACAGGCGATGATGAGCACGGCGACCGCCGCCGCGAAACCCTCGCGGGCGGGTGCCCCGCCGAGCAGCCACACCGCGAGCGTCAGCACGGCCACGCCGAGGACGACGGGGACGAACACCGCGCAGATCCGGTCGACCAGCCGTTGCACGGCGGCCTTGCGAGCCTGCGCGCGTTCGGCCAGCGCGGTCATCTGGGCCAGCTGCGTATGCGCGCCGACCGCTGTCGCGCGGACGACCAGCCTGCCGTCGCGGTTCACCGAGGCACCGATGACCCGGTCTCCCGCACCGGCTTCCGAGGGCACCGGCTCACCGGTCACCGCGCTGACATCCACAGTGGATAGTCCACTGTCGACGATCCCGTCCGCGGCGATCGACTCTCCCGGCTTCACCACGAACAGGTCGCCGACGGCGAGCTCACCGATCGGGACCATCCGCTCGGTTCCGTCCCGCAGCACCCGGACGTCCTTGGCGGCCAAAGCGTCCAGCGCCGCCAAGAGTCCGGCGGCGCTGCGCCGGGACCGGCTTTCGAAGTACCGGCCCGCCAGCAGGAAGGTGGTCACCCCGGCGGCGACGTCGAGGTAGATCGCGTCCGCTCCGGCCGCTGTCGGACCGAAGCCGATCCAGTACCCGGGTTCGGCGCCGCCCGCGAAGGCGGACCACGCCGACCACGCGAAGGACGAGAGCACTCCCAGCGACACCAGTGTGTCCATACTGGACGATCGGTGTCGGATGTTCCGCAGCGTGGCCCGATGGAACGGCAGCGCCGACCAGAAGACCACCGGAACGGCCAAGACCAGGCACAGCAGTTCCCAGCCGGGGAACCGCAGCCGCGGCACCAGGGCGAGGGTGATCGAGAGGTTCCCCAACGGGATCGCCAGCAGAGCGGCGACCACCAGCCGCCGTCGGAGATCGCGGACCCGCTCGAAACCGGTGTCCGGATCCTCTTCCCCGCGGATCTCCGCCGTGTAACCGGATTTGCGGACCCGCTCGATGAGCACGCCGTCGGCCAGCGCTTCGGGCACCTGCACGGTGGCACGCTCGGTCGCGTAGTTCACCGACGCGCGGACACCGTCCAGCTTGTTCAGTGTGCGTTCCACCCGCGCCGAACAAGCGGCGCAGGTCATCCCCGACACGGTCAGTTCCACCGTGCGGACGGCGGCCTCCGGCGCGGAAATCGTCATTTCGTGGCACTCCCAGGATTCACCAGTGGTTCCTTGGTGGTGGAACAGGTGTCCCGAGTGGTGTCGCGAGGCAGATTACCGCCGCCGGGAACCGAACCCTTCGGCGGCCCGACTACTGCTTCGGTGGTGAGAACAGGTGTCCGGAAGCGTGATCAAACACGGCACACGCGTGATCAGAGAGGTCACTCGCGTGATCAGACGGCGCACACGCGAGTGACCTCTCTGATCACGCGTGTGCGGAGTTCAATCACGTGAGTGACGAGTCGGAGCACTAGCGTGGCGTCAGGGTGAGATCGAAGGTGTTGCCGTCGCCCTGCACGAAAGTGCTCAGATACGGCGTGAAGGCGCCGCAGCCGGTCAACGGTGCCAGCGCGTAGGTGCCGGTGACCGCGCCGCCGGCCGCCATCGTGAAGCCGTCGCCGGTGCGCAGTTCCGCCGTCGACGGGGCCGAGGTCTTGCAGCCCGGCCCGCTGCTGACGGGCATGCCGACGAGCGTGACGAGCGGGAGGACGGTGGTGAACCGGGGCCGCGCGACGAAACCCGTCCCGGCGAGGTCGCCGCCCTGCGGTCCGTCGGCGACGAACTCCAGATCGGCCGCACCCGGCACGAAGCCGAACAGCCGGAACTCGGCGTGCGCCTTGTCGAACACCGGGCCACCGCTGAATACCGTGGCCGCGGTGGGACTCAGGTCGAAAGCGCCGGTCAGCGGCGCGGTGGCGCCGAGCGCCTTGACACCGGTCTTCCCGGCGACGGTGTACCGGTGTCCCGTCGGCTTGTCACCGAGGTCGAAGGAGAGCAGGACCGCGTCTTGACCGGGGTCGAGCGTGCAGTCCGAGGTGAACGAGCCGATCCCCGTGAACGAGCCGTCGGCCTTCTTCGGGGTCAGCCGGGTGGTGAAGTCGCCGACGGTCAGGGTGGTCTTGCCCGGCTTCGCCAGCGTCACCGTCGGCACGGCACCCTTGGCCACCGTGCTGAACGGGCCGGACGGCGGAAGATCGGTTTTGGCGACGTCCAGCGGGATGCGCACCGGGAAGGGCTTCGCGTCACCGTTGACCAGCGTCACGCCCGCCGCCGCGGTGCCTTCGATGGTACTGGCGCCGACGAGGTTGAGGCCGCGCGCCGCCTTGTCCGGCACGGTCACCGTGATCGTCAGCCCTGAGGTGCTGAGCGTGCCACCGGGCGCGGTCGGGACCTCGAAGTCGGCCTTGATGTTCACGTCGAGCTTCTGCAACCCGATCAGGGGAAACGGGCAGGTGAACGACAGTTTCTTGTCCACGGGGGTCCCCGCCGCCGCGCTGCGGACGGCGACGAACAGCAGGCTGCCGGCGGTGAGCAGGACGATGAGGCCCGCCGCGAGCAGCATCCGGACGTTGATGCGAAGGGGCATGGTCGCCTTCCTGGTCGGCACTGAAACGGCACCGGTCCCCGCCGCGAGCTTGCGACGGGGACCGGCTTGCCGACTACTTCTTGGTGAGGTCCAGATCGAGCGTGTTGCCGTCGCTCTTGGCGAACGCACTGATGAAGTCGTTCAGCTGACCGCAGTTCTGCAGCGCCGACAGCGAGTAGGTACCCGACAGCTTCCCGCCCTTGAGCAGGTCGAAGTCCGGACCGGTGGTCATCTCGCTGGTGGACGGGCTGACCGTGCCGCACTTCGGGTCACTGCTGATCGGGATCCCGAAGACCTGCACGCTCGGCAGGAACACGTTGAACTTGATGTGCGCCTTGAAACCGGTGCCGACGAGCTCACCGGTCTGCTTGCCGACCTGTTCGACCTTGATCTCCGAACGACCGTCGACGAACCCGAACAGCTTGAACTGGGTGGACGACGGGTCGAGCTTCAGGTCGCCGGTGAACGTCTTGGACGCCAGGTCGACGTCCGCGTCGAAGCCACCGTTGATCGCCGCGGTGCTGCCGAGCGACTTCAGCGCGGTCTGACCCTTGATACCGAACGCGTACTTGATCCCGCCACCACCGGGGGTGGTGGTGGGCGGGGTCGTCGGCGTGGTCGGTGTCGTGGGGGTCGTCGGCGTGGTCGGGGTGGTGGGCGTGGTCGGCGTGGTGGTGCCGCCCCCGCCGTCACCGATCTTGATCGTGGCCAGGGTGTTGCTCTGGCCCGGATCCTGCGTGCACGGCGCGTCGATCGTGCCGTCCGGCGTGATGCCGGTGACCGAACCGTCGGCCTTGCGCGGGGTGACCTTCAGCTGCAGGTCACCCACGGTGATCTTCGCCTCGCCGGGCTGGTTGAAGGTCAGCGAAGGGGTCTTGCCCGCCGCGTTGACCGTCATCTCGCCCGAGGTGGGGATGTTCTGCTTGGCGATGTCGTTGGGGACCTTGACCGGGAGGTTGAGCCCCGGTGCCGCCACGGTCGCCGCCGCGATGGCCTGGCCTTCCAGCGTGGTCGCACCGATCAGGTTGAGCCCGCTGACCGTGTCCGCGTTGATCGTGGAGATGGCCTTGATGTCGAACGTCCCGGTCGGCTGACCGGTCTTGACCGACAGCGGAAGATCGGTGTTGATCACCACCTTCAGCGACTGCGACCCCACGAGCGGGAGGTTGCAGTGATAGTTGAGCGAGAGTGAAATCGGATCGGCGACACTGTTCTGTGCCCCGACCACGAGTACCGCGGTGGCAAGCCCCACGGCACCGGCAGCGGCGGCGGCGACCGCCTTCTTGGTTCCTCTACGGTGACTCACGATCGTCCTTCCGTGGTATCAACGATGATACGAAACGGCGTACAATTCCCCAGAGCAATGAATATCGGCCCGAGAGAATTCTCCGGGTAGCGACGATGTCTGACGGATCGCAACCGAACAGTAAACTAACGACGCTTCCGTACCGCTATCAAGTGCTTACCCGGAAAAGTTGACGCGGCCCCGGTAAATTGTCACCCTGGCACGGTACGTCCACCCTGTTACTAGTAGCGACACATGGGTTTCCCCAGCACAGAGCCACTTGAGGCCGCCGGCGGAACCGCTGACGCGGGTGACAATCGCCGTGCGCGAAACTATCTCGCGCATGCCAATCGCCTTTTTCCGGCCCATGCCCGCCTTGCCTGCCGGAATCTTTCGCGAGTAACCTCGCGGTTCAGCAAGCCGGTCACCGCCGACCACCGCGGAATCCCGTTCCTCGTGCCACGGCCGGCCCTCTTTCGCCGAATTCGACGGGGAAACCATGAAAAGAATGCGCCGCACGGCAGCGCGAATCGCGTTCGCCACCGTCTCCGCGACCGCCGCCGCGGTCCTGCTGGGCGCCTGCGGGTCCGACAAGCCCGCCGACACCGGACGGCACGCCGACCCGGCCGCGCTCGCCTGGGTGGACAAGGTGTGCTCCGGTGTCGCGACAGGCTCGGCGAAGCTGTCCCAGCCGCCCGCGTTCGACCCCGCCAACCCCCAGGGGACGAAGACCGCCATGGTGGGCTTCCTGAATTCGCTCACCGCCGCGCTCGACGACATGGCGGGCGGGATCCGGAACGCCGGGGTGCCACCGGTCCCGGATGGACAGTCCGCTGTGGACAAGGCCACCACCACGCTCGGCGAGACCAAGTCGAAGGTGTCCGCCACCCTGACGAAGATGAAGGACTCGAAGGTCACCGACCAGGCGAGCCTGCAGAAGGTGGTCGCCGACGCCGACAGCACGATGAGCGGGTTGAGCGAGCCGGAAGGCCCGATCAAGCACCTGCGCGCCAACCCGGAACTGAACCTCGCGTTCGCCGAATCCACGACCTGCCGTCAGGTCTACGGCGGCAACGCCTGACTCGGCGCCGTTCGCCGAGCGGCGGCCGGGGAGACGTCGCGAGCGCCACGTCCGAGACGGTGAGTGTCCCGGGCGTGGCGCTCGGGGCGCGACACCTTCGCCTTCCCGTCCGGCCGCCGCTTTGATTCCCGACCCCACATCCCGCTCTCTGGAGGCCCGGCCGTGCCGATCTCGTTCCCCCGACCGTCCCGCCGGCTGCTCGCCGCGGCGGTGGCCGTCGTCCTGTCCGCCGGTCTGCTGACCGCGCTGAGCGGAAGCCCGGCGAACTCCGCCACCCCGGCTTCCGACGAGTCGTTCTACACCCCGCCGTCCCCGCTCCCGGCGGGCAAGCCGGGCGACATCATCCGTTCGCGGGTCTCGAAAGCCGGGCCGCGTAAGGATTCCGTCAACGCGTGGCAGGTGATGTACCTGTCGACCGACGCCCTCGGTCGGCCGGACGCGGTGACCGGGACCGTGCTGGTGCCGAAGAACGCCGATCCGGCGAAGGCGCCCATCGTCTCGTTCGCGGCGGGCACGCACGGCCCGGCGTTCGAATGCACGCCGTCGAAGATGATCGACATCGGCGCGTTCTACGAGCAGTCCGGTCTCGACGACGCGCTCGACGCCGGATACGCCGTCGCGCTTACCGACTACGAGGGCTACCGCCAGGATCCGAAGACGACGTACGTGGTCGGGCGTTCGGAAGGCCCCGCGGTGATCGACGCGGTCCGCGCCGCGCAACGCCTGCCGGAGGCGAAACTGTCCGCCGACGCCAAGGTGGCCTTCCGCGGCTACTCCCAGGGTGGCGGGGCCGCCGCCTGGGCAGGCGAACTGCAGCCCACCTACGCGCCGGAGCTGAACCTCGTCGGCGTCGCCGCCGGCGGTGTGCCCGCCGACCTCGTCCAGGTCACCCTGCAACTCGACGGGAAAGCGGGTTTCGGCGTTTTCGCCTACGCCCTCGTCGGCCTGGACAACGCCTACCCCGAGCTGAAGCTGGACTCGTTCCTCAGCGACAACGGCCGCGTGAAACTGGCGGAGATGCAGAAGAGCGCGTGCACGTTCGAACTGCTCACCACCTACGCGAACCAGAAGATCGCCGACTACACGACCAGCGCCGGATATGTCCGGCCGGAATGGGTGAAGCGGCTCAACGAGAACAAGCTCGGCGGCACACCCCCCAAGGTCCCGGTGTTCCTCTACCACGCCACTCAGGACCAGCTCGTGCAGTTCGCCCAGGCCGACGCGCTGCACAAGGCCTACTGCGCCGCCGGGGTCAAGACCACCTGGAAGACCTTCGACACGGACCACATCACGGCGGTCTACACCGGCAACGCCGACGTCCTGGCCTTCCTCAAGGACCGGGTCGCGGGCGCCCCGGCGACGTCGAACTGCTGAGCCCGCGGTGCTCAGAACCGCCCCCGCGTCCTTTGTGGACGAAGCGGCACCCGGCGGTGCGCGGACCGGGAAGCGGCGTGAGCTGCTCCGGTTCGCCACCGTCGGCCTCGCCGCGTTCGGCCTCACCCTCGGGACCAACTACGGGCTGAAACTCACCGTCCTGCAGGAGAAACCGGTCACGGCGCTGGCCATCGCGACCGTCGTGGCGACAGCCTTCTCGTACCTGCTTTCCCGGCGCTGGGCGTTCCACACCCGCGGCGGCAGGCGCCGTCTCCACGAGGCGACGCTCTTCTTCGCCGTCAACGCGATCGCCGTGACGATCAACCTGTGCCCGCCGCTGATCTCGCGCTACGTCCTGCGGCTCGACGTCCCCGAGGTCAGCTTCCTGGCACAGGAGGTCGCCGACTTCGTCAGCGGGATGCTGCTGGGCACCGCGGCCGGTTCGGCGTTCCGCTGGTGGGGCTACCGGCGCTGGGTGTTCCCCGTCGCCGGAGCCCGTCAGGCGTCCGCGGGGCGCAGCCGTTCCGCGCGCAGCGCCAGCTCGATCCGCAGCCGCTGATCCGGATCGTCCAGCCGCTCGCCGAACAACTCCGTGAGCCGCCGCAGGCGAGCCCGCACGGTCTGCGGGTGCACGGCGAGGTGCCGGGCGATCTCGGGCGCGCTCCCCCGCGTCTGCACCTGCGTGAGCAGGGTCGCCGACAGCTCGTCGTGCTGCCGCGGCGCCAGCCCGGACAACGGTTCCAGCGCCTCTCCGGCCAGCTGGTCCAGCAGGAACTCGTCGGCGAGCAACAGCAGCGTGGTGAGGTGCTCCTCGCACCAGAGCACCGGTCCGACCGTGGTGATCATCCCGCGTCTGGCCAGCTCGGACGCGCGGCGCGCGATCCGGAAGGACTCGGCGGCCTGCTCCGTCGGGACGGCCACCCCGACCGTCGCCGACCAGCCGGAAGGCAGCTCCCGCAGGCCGTCGAGGTCGGCTTCGGGACAGGCCACCAGCGCGCCTGGCGCGTCGGAGACGAGATCCGCGGGCACCGCCGAGGGCAACAGTCCCGACGGGAACGCGGGCGCGCCGGGTTCCGAGGTGAAGACGACGGCGGTGACGCGCTGCGGGATCCGCCAGCCGATGGCGACGGCGAGCGCGCCGACGTCGGCCTGGGTGTACCCGGCGCCGCCTGCCAGCAGCCGGAACAACCGGGCCCGCTGTTCCGCCGGTCCCGTCGACTCGGCCTGCGCGGCGTTGTATCCGTCGGTCAGTGCCATCGTCACCTCGACGACGTCGCCGAACAGGCACTCCGCCGCGCCGTAGAGGACGTCGCCCGACAGCTGGAGCTGACGGCCCGCCGCGGCGATCGAACGCCACAGCACCCGGCTCGAGACCCGGAACGCGGCCTGCGCTGCCTCACGGCTGAGTCCTTGATGGAACGCCGTCCGGCCCTGAGCGCGGAAGTCCGCCAGCAGATCGTTCTGCAGCAGTTCGGGGACGCCGACCCTGTCGATGGCGCGTTCGATGCTGCGCCTGGTCAGTTCGACGGCCGCGGCACGGGCCTCGCCGTCACCGAACACGTCGGCACATTCGGCGATTTCGGACACCACGCCTTCGACGCAGTGCCGGGCGATCACCGGGATCCGCGGCCGGACGGCGTCACCGAGTTCCCTCGGCAGGCGTGCCCACAACACGCCGACGGGCTGCCAGCTCACGTGTGCGTTCCCCCGCTGTGAAGTAGGCCGACGATTACGGGCACCAATTCCCTTTCGTCCGCGCGCCACCGGCGCACTCGAATGCACGGAGCGTAGAACCGGCGCCACATCCGTGTCAAAAGCCGCCACACCGAAACGCCCGTCCGTGTCGCCGGCGCCGGGTATCGCGACTTTCCGTCGCCAATTCAACGTCACATTCGCGGTACGCACCGTCGGCCGATCGAGTAGAAACACTCCGGCACCCGTTCCGTCGATCCGACGCGGTTGCGCAAAGGGATTCATGTTTCCCGTCCCGCTTCGAAGAAAATCAAAGGTGGTCTTCGTGGTCCAGTACCGCAGTTTCGGCATGCTGGCGACGCTGCCGCGTTCGCTCGGCGAAGAACTGCGTCCGTATACCGGGCACGCCGCGGCCGCCATGATCAAGCAGGTGCAGCGGTCGGTCGCCGCGTACTCGCAGCCACTGCGCGGGGTCTTCGGCCGCGTCCTGGTCGTCTCCTGCGAGCGGGCCGTGCGGCACTACGTCGACTGCATCGGCGATCCGAACGTGCTCCACGACCGCTGGATCGACTTCTACCGCATGCGCGGCCGGATCGAGTTCACCGAGGGCCGAAGCCTGGAACCCTTGCACGACAGCGCGACCATCGGCGCGCGGACGGCGTGGCGGGCGATGCGGCCCATCGTGCGCGGGCTCGGCGTCGGACCCGGCGTGATCGCGCACGCGGCGGAGTCCGTCTTCGTCTACGTCGACGAACTGTGCGCCACGGCGATCGAGGGGTATCAGGAGGCGGAGGCCAAGGCGGCGGGCGCGATCCCGCTCCGGCGCCGCCGCCTGCTCGAACTGATCGCCCAGGCGCCGGAAGGGTCCGCCTGCAGTATCTCCAGCCTGGCCGACGGCGCCGGCTGGCGAGTCCCGGGGACCGCCGCCATGGTCGCCCTCCAGCGCGCTCCGGGAGCGCCCGCTTTCCCCGCCCAGCTCCTGGACGACACCGTGCTGGCCGATCTCGACACCGCCGAGCCGTACCTGCTCACCGCGGATCCCGACACCGATCTCGCGCCGCTGAAGGACGCGCTGGACGGCTGGCGCATGGCCGTCTCCCCCGTCGTGCCGCTCACCGACGCCCCGGCCGCCCTCCGCACCGCCCGCCGCGCACTACTGCTGACCAGCGAGGACGCACCCGGCCCGATCATCTGGTGCCAGGACCACCTCGCCACGCTGTGGCTGCTGGCCGAGGATTTCCTCGGCGCCGAGATGGCCAAGCGGAGCCTCGACCCGTTCACCTCGCTGAGCGAGAAACAACAGGAGAGGCTCAGCGAAACCCTGCTGGCCTGGCTGGAAACCCGCGGCGGCGCACCCGAGATCGCGCAACGACTGGGAGTGCACCCCCAGACCGTGCGGAACCGCCTCCGGCAGCTGGAAGAGCTGTTCGGCGACCGCCTCAGGGACGCCGACGACCGGCTGGGCATGCAACTCGCGCTGCGCGCGCAGCGGCTTATGCGCGCCCACCGCCGCGACGAAGAGCCGCCAGGGAGCTGACGCGCCGGACCCGTCGCTCCGGCGGCCGTACGGTGGGAAGCACCCAGCGGAGACCGCGCCGGGCGCGCTTCGCCCTCGGCTGGTCAACGTGGAAGTCCGCCCGGCAGGCCATCGCTTTCCTCCCCGTGGTGACAGGTGTTTACCGACGCTTTCCTGAATACCGGGACAGTGGGAAAATGTCGATGCGGAATTGCCCGGCCGTCGCGGCTTTAGCATCCGAATCGGGGTCCGCCCCGGAATTCTTGTCACCCGGAGCCGCAATTGACGGACGTGTCCGGCGACACGCTGACGAACCCGGCGTTCTCCACGTTATTTTGACGCCTGACAACGGAAAGGCGGGACATGGCCCTCGAAGCGCGCACACTAACCCTGCACGGGCGGGAAATCCGGCTACGGGAATACCATCCGTCCACAAAGGACGTCGCGGGTGAGCCGCTCGTGCTGCTGCACGGGATCTCGGGCAGCGGCGAGACCTGGGCCCCGTTGCTGGACCATTTCGAGCGGACCGGGTTCGGCCGCCGCGTCCTCGTCCCCGATCTTCCCGGCCACGGCGAGTCGGGAGCGCCCCGGGCCGACTACGGCCTCGGCGCGATGGCCAGCGTGGTCCGCGACGTCCTCGCGCTCACCGGGAACCGGCACGCGACCATCGCCGGGCACTCCCTCGGCGGCGGGATCGCGATGCAGTTCGCCTACCAGTTCCCCGAGATGTGCGCCCGGCTGGTGCTCGTGGGCAGCGCCGGACTCGGCCCGCAGGTGACCCCGGTGCTGCGCGCGACGGCGCTGCCGGGGGCCGCCGTGACACTCTCCCTCGCGGTCAACCCGGTCACCGTCGCGATCGCCCGCGGGCTCGCCGCGGCGGGACGCTCCCTCGGCGGGACGCTCTCCCCCGAAACCCGGGAGCTGACCCGGCACTTTTCGTCACTGGCCGATCCGGGCAGGCGGCGGGCGTTCCTGTTCATCGCGCGCAGCCTGATCGACCTCCGGGGCCAGCGCGCGAGCGCTGTCGACAAGCTCTACCTCGCCAGGGAGGTGCCGACGCTCGTCGTCTGGGGCGCGCACGACCCGCTCATCCCGGTCGCGCACGGCCGGAAGACGGCCGAACTGCTGCCGGACAGCCGCTTGACGGTGTTCGAAAATGCGAAACACTTTCCACATGTGGCCGACCCGGCCCGGTTCGGCGGCGAGCTCGAACGCTTCCTCGCCGAGACCGCGCCCGCCAGGTTGACCCTGGACGAGGTCGTCGAAGTGCTCATCCGCGCCAGCGAGGCGGCGGAGGCGCTCGAGAAGGCCCCGGAAAAGTTGTCACCCGAGCGCCATCTGAGGCCGGCCTAAGTGTCACTCGCCACCGGATCGGACCACCCGTTCGGGTGTAGTCCATACAGGTGGCCGATCAAGGCCCCGTCAGCCGTTGACAGTCCTCTCGGCCGGATTTTATGTTGCGTGAGCCACAAAATCTGGATCGGCTTCACCGTTGAAGAGGCTGATTTTGTTGCCAGCAAGGATAAAAAAACTATGACCGACTTGGATACCGGGTTCTCGCGGCACGATCTGCGGACCGCACGGCCTGACCCTGACGTGCGCCATCCCGCCACCCCGCACCGCCAGCCACCGGGTCCGGTCCAGCGACCGCGCGCCTTCACGCCGGCACCGAGAACCCCAGTGGAGAACCGACCTGTGCGCAGCACCGGTGCGAACGGACTGTGGGCGTCACTGCCCAGAGACCTGGGCGAGCGGTTCCGGCCGCGGGCCGACCCCTTGGCACGAGCCATCCTGCAGGAGGTACAACGAGCCGTTCCCGAGTACGCGCAGCCACTGGAAGGCGCGTTCGGACAGATCATCACGCAGGGTATCCGACAGGCGATCCTGCACTGCCTCGATACCGTCGGTCAGGGGACAGCCCCGCTCGACAAGTGGTCCGCGGTGTTCCGCAACCTCGGGAAGGTCGAGTTCAACGAGGGCCGCAGTCTCGACTGCCTGCAGACGGCGTACCGCGTCGGCGGTCGCGTCGCGTGGCGGCACGTTTCGGAATTCGGGCAGGCGATCGGAGCGGACGCCGATCTCCTGTGCACCGCGGCCGAGGCGATCTTCGCTTACGTGGACGAGATCTCCGCACTGTCCATCGAGGGCTACACGGCCGCGCAGGAACGGGCCGCGGGCACGAGGGCGAGACGCAGGCGCAGGCTGCTCGAACTGATGCTCTCCGATCCGCCGTCCTCACCGCAGTCGATCGCGTCCCACGCCGCCAACGCCCAGTGGGCGCTGCCCGCCGAGGTCACGATCGTCGCGCTGGAGCGGCGGCTCGGCCCGTCGGACCCCGACAGCGCAGACCTGGACGCCGACGTCCTGGTCGACTTCGAGGGCCCCAAGCCCTGCCTGGTCACCGGAGACCCTGACAAGCACCTGAAGGACCTCGCCGAACGGCTGCCCGGCTGGCGTGCGGTGATCGGCCCCGCCGTGCGGCTCACCGAGGCGCCGCGCTCCCTGCTGTGGGCGCGGCGCACGCTGCGGCTGGTCCAGCGCGGGATCCTGCCGGACAGCCGGGTCACGCGGTACAGCGATCACCTGTCCACCCTGTGGCTGCTCGCCGACGAGTTCCTGGTCCGTGAGCTGTGCACACGCAGCCTCGCCCCGTTCGAAGACCTCACCCCCAAACAGCGGGCGCGGCTCGGGGAGACGCTGCTGATCTGGCTGCAGTCGAGGGGCAGCGCTCCGGAGATCGCGAAGAAGCTCAAGGTCCACCCGCAGACCGTCCGGTACCGCATGCACCAGCTCATCGATCTCTTCGGCGACCGGCTGAACAACGCCGACGACCGGCTCGACATGGAGATCGCCCTGCGTGCGGAGGCCCTGCTCGCCGAGGACTGACCAGCGTTTCCCACTCACAACGAGGTGACGAGGTGACCCGACCGCAGGATGGTCGCAGCGGGGTCGAGGCGACTTACGGCCCGCTCCTCACGCCCGCTCGGCCGGGCGGGGCGAGCGGGCGTCCCGTGCAGCTCTGGGCGCTGCTGCCGAGAGAGCTGGCGACCGTGTTCCGGCCGGTGCTGGCCGACGTGGCCGGGGAGGTGGTCCGCGAGATCCAGCGGACCATCCCCGACTACGCGCGGCCGTTGAACGGCGCGTTCGGGAAAGCGCTCAAGACCGGCGTCCAGATGGCGTTCCTGCAGTTCGTGGAGCGGATCGGGAATCCGGAGGCGCCGTCGGAAGACCGCCGGACCGTGTTCCTGAGCCTGGGTGTCCAGGAGTTCCACCAGGGCCGCAACGTCGATGTCCTGCAGGCGGCGTACCGGGTCGGCGCCAGGGTGACCTGGCGCCGGGTGGCCGAGGCGGGGCGCCGCGCGGGTGTGCCCTCGGCGACGCTGTGCCTGCTCGCGGAAGCGATCTTCGCCTACATCGACGAGCTGTCGGCCCTGTCGGTCGAGGGGCACGCGGAAGCGCGCGAAAAGGCCGCCGGCGCGCTGGAGCGACGGCGTCACCGGCTGATGGAGCTCCTGCTCGCCGAACCGCCGTCACCGCCCGAGGTCGTCAAAAACGCCGCCGAACTGGCGCGCTGGCAGCTGCCGGACCTGCTCGTCGCGGTCGCCCTCGACACGCCGTCGGACGAGGCTCCGGCGGCCGCTCCGACCGCGCTGGCCGACTTCGAAAGCCCGTCCCCCTGTCTGCTGCTCCCCGCTCCGCTACCGGAGGAACGGGCGCAGTTCGCCGAAGAACTGGCAGGCCGGCGGGTCGCGATCGGCCCCGCCGTCCCACCCGCTTTCGCGGCCCGTTCCCTGCGAGCGGCGCGAGAGGCCCTCCGGCTCGTCGATTCCGGCGCGCTCGCCGACGAGCCCGTGACGTGGTGCGTCGACCATCTTTCGCGCCTGTGGCTGCTCAAGGAACCGTTCCTGGCCGCCGAGCTGGTCCGGGAACGGCTCGGTCCGCTGGCCGGGTTGACCGGGAAGCAGCACTCGCGACTGGCCGGGACGCTGCTGGCGTGGCTGGAGACCTGCGGGAACGTCCGCGAGGTGGCGGAACGGCTCGCCGTGCACCCACAGACGGTGCGTTCTCGCGCCCAGGAGCTGGAGGCGCTGTTCGCGGACGGGCTGCGGGATCCCGAGCGGCGGTTCGAGATGATCCTGGCCCTCCGGGCCGCCCCCTCCTGACGGCGAACTCGCGTGATCAGACGGCGAACTCGCGTGCTTGGAGGGGAAACTCACGTGTCTGGACGCCGATCTCGGTGTGCGGCGTCTGATCACGCGAGTTTCCCCTCCAAGCACGCGAGATCCGGGTCTGATCACGCGAGTTCGGTGCCCCGCCCCGCATTCAGAGGACGAAATGCGGAGGAGGTCAGGCGGCGGCGAGGGCGGTCACGCGCCAGTGACCGTCGGAACGTTCGGCGGTGACGCTCAGTTGAGCCACACCGGAGCTGCGCTGCCCGTCCCCGCGTACGCCGGTCTGGTCCAGGAACACCAGCAGCGACGCCCGATCCCCGTCGAGGAGCTTGACGCCCGAGACCACCGGAGTCGACGTCACGACCAGCTTCTGTTCCGCCGCCAGCCCCCGGACCTGCGCGAACAGCTGGTCGTACTGCCCGAGCGCGGGCCCGGTCAGGACTTCTTTCGCGGCCTTTTCGCTCTTGGCCGGGTCGTCGTAGCGGTAGGAGAAGACCGTGCCGAGCGCCTTGCCGATCTGGTCGCTCACCTCCGCGGTGGTGGCGACGTCGGTCAACGCCGTGTTGTGCGCCAGGACCGCCGTGGCGTCCCGCGCTTCGATCGCGAACCACCCCGCGAGGCCCGCCATCACCACCGCGACCGCGCCGAACACCACGGCGCCCCGACGCCGGACAGGAGCGACGACCGAGACTTCCGGAGCCGACGAGTCCTCCAAGTCTTCAGAGACCTCTTCGGGCGCATCGAGGACCCGGGTGCTCCCGCCCATCTTCCCGGCCACTTTCACGGTGCGCCGCACCGGTTTCCGTTTCGTGGTCATCCCGTCCTCACCTCAAGGCTTTCCGGTGTCGGTCACCGGCACCTGGCCGAGCGACGTGACGCGCCACCCGTCCGGTGTCCGGTTCAGGCCGGCGCGGAAACGGTTGTGCTTGGTCACGGCTTCCCCGCCGTCGGGCCGGACTTCGAGTTCGACCGAAGCGATCACCTCGGCGGTCCCGCCGCCACTGTCCACCGCGGTCACCGCGGCGTCGACGACCCGGCCGGTGGTGACGGTCTTCGCCTGGCCGATCCGGCCGAGCCCGCCTTCCCGGTCCCGCGCGAGCTCGTCGTGCAGCGCGCCGCCGGACAGGTTCAGCCAGCTCTGGTAGCCCTGCTCGGCCTGCCGATAGTCCAAAGTGGTCAATGCGGCCACGGACTGTCTTCCCGCCTGCAACGCCTCCTCGCGGACCGTGGCCCGCGCGACGCCGTCGTCCCGGCTCGCGTCCCACCACGAGTAGCCGAACCAGGCCGCGAACGCGGTGGCCACCACCGCGAGCAGGACCGCGAGTCGAGTCATCGTCTTCACCTCTTCGGTACGTTCTGTGAGCCGCGCACGTTGGTGGGATTGCCCTTGGGCAGGGCACAGCGCGCTGAGGTGTTCAGCGGACGCGCCGACGTGTCGAGTCCGTCGCGATAGCCGGTGCCGTAGCCGGTGACGCACGGCGGCGGATCGAAGAACGTCAGCGAGAGGCCGACGTGCGCGCCGTCCGGCCCCATGATCGCGTGGCCCGCCGCGACCGCCTTCGGCGCGGTGACCAGCAGCTGCTCGATGCCGTCCTGCCTCGATTCCATGACGTCCGCGGTGGTCAGCAGGTTCGCCAGCAGGATGCCGAGGCTCGGGCCGGTCTCCCGCAGGAGCGTGCTGACCTCGTTCGCGGCCGCCGGGACGGCCGGGATCAGCCGGCGCAGGTCGCCGTCGGAGCTCTTCAGCGTCGCGGCGAGCAGTTTCGCGTTGGCGCCGAACGAGCGGATCGCGTCCGCCTGCGAAACCTGCGTGTCGAGCACGGTCTGCGCGTCGGTCACGAACCTGGTCAGCGGGCCGACGTGCGCGCTCGCCTCCCGCACGAACTCGATCCCTCGTCCGACGAGCTGGTCCAGCGCCGGGCCGGCGTCGGAGGTCGCGTTGTACAGCTCGTCGACGACGGTCCGCAGGGCGGGCTTCGGCACCGAGTTGGCGAAAGAGTCCACACTGGACAGGACGACGTCCACCGGCAGCGGGATCTTCGTGTCCGCCTCGCTGATCACCGAACCGTCCCGCAACATGGCGCCGTCGCCGCGACGCGGCCGCAGGTCGACGTACTGCTCGCCGACGGCGGATCGGTTGGCCACGACGGCTTCGGTGTCCACGGGCACCTCCGGGCCGCCCGGGTCGATGTCGAGGTCCACCTCCATCCCGGAGGCGGTCAGCCGCAGCTCGCCGACGCGGCCGATCGGCACGCCCCGGTAGGTGACCTCGGCGTTGCTGAAGATGCCACCACCGGTCGCGAGCCGCACTTTGACGGTGTACCCGCGATCGAGTACCAGCTTGTCCAGCCCCGCGTACGTCGCGCCGACGTACGCGGTGCCGAGGACGGCGATGACCACGAAGACCACCAGCTGGACACGGACGAACTTGGTCAGCATCAGCGGCCACCACTGTTCTTGAAGGTCAGGAACGTGTTCAGGTAGTCACCGCGGATGGCCTCGAGCGCGGCGTCGGGGAACGGGAAGGTGAAGATCATCTCCATCGCCTTCGGCAGTCTGTCCCCGGAGTCGGCCAGCCGCCGCAGCAACGGTTCGAGCGCCTTGAGATCGGCGACGAGGTCGTCCTTGCTGCGGTTCACCGTGTCGACCGCGACCGAGGTGAGCCCGTCCAGCGACTTCAGCATCCCGACCAGCGCCTGACGCTGGTCGTTCAGCACCTCGATCCCGGGGGTGAGGCCGTTCAGCGTCGCCTTGATCTCCTCGGTGTTCGCGTTCAGCGTCGCCGCGAGCTTGTTGACGCTCTCGATGGCGCGGGTGATCTCCGCCTTGTGCTCGTCGAGCCCGCGTACGAACGTGTCCAAATTGGACAGCAGGCTGCGGGCCGCGCTTTCCTTGCCGCCGAGCGCGTCGTTGAGTTCGCGGGTGATGTTCTGCACCTGCGCGACGCCTCCACCATTGAGCAGCAAGGAAAGCGCGCCGAAGACCTCCTCGATCTCCGGGGTCAGCGACGAACCGGCCAGTGGGATCACCGCACCGTCGGCCAACCGCCCGCTCGGGGTCCCGTCGGCGGGCGGCGCGAGCTCGACGAACTTCTCGCCGAGGATGCTCGCCTGCCGCAGCCGCGCGATCGCGTTGGCCGGCAGGTTCACGTCCCCGTTGATCAGCAGCCCGACCACCGCGCTGCGGCCGTCCGGCGCCAGTTCGACCGTCCGCACCTGGCCGACCGGGACGTCGTTGACCTTCACCCCGGACTGCGGCACGAGATCCAGCACGTTGCTGAAACTCGCCGTGACGTGGATCGGGCGTTCACCGAGCGCAGCGCCGCCGGGCAGCGGGATGTCGTAGACGT
The DNA here is from genome assembly GCF_042647925.1 of Amycolatopsis speibonae. Taxonomy (NCBI): domain Bacteria; kingdom Bacillati; phylum Actinomycetota; class Actinomycetes; order Pseudonocardiales; family Pseudonocardiaceae; genus Amycolatopsis; species Amycolatopsis speibonae. Next base: position 25,613 of record NZ_JBHRWK010000039.1, on the reverse strand, counting down.
CGACACCGTTGCTGCAGCCGGTCACGGCCAGCGTGAGGGCCAGGACGGCCGCGCAGTTGAGCCGGGACTTCATTTCGCCCCCGAGAATTCGGTGAGGTTCCCTCGGCCGTCCAGCGTTCCGGCACCCTGGTTGTACGCGCCGAGGACGTTCGCCAGCGCGTTCGGCGCGGAGTCCAGTGCCTCGCCCAGCGACGCCTTCTGCTGGCTGAGCGTCTTGGTGATCTCGGCGAGTTTGTCCACATCGGACTTCACCTTGCCCCGGTTGTCCTTGATGAAGCCCTGGACCACGCTGAGCGCCTCGGTGAGTTCGGTCATCGCGCCGGAGAACTGGTCCCGCTGATCGGCCAGGATCTTGCTGATCGAGGAGATCTGCTGGATCGCCTCCTTCACCTTGCCGTCGTTCGAGGCGAGCATCGCGGTGAACTTGCTGATGTTGTCGACCGAGTTGAACAGGTCGTCCTTGGAATCGCTCGCCGTCCTGGCGAACTCGCCGAGGTTCTTGATCGCGTCGCCGAGTTTGCCGCCGTTGCCGTCGAGGTAGGCCGCGGCCTTGGTCAGGACGTCGCTGACAGCGCCGTCCCGGTTGGCGCCCTTCGGCCCCAGCGCGGTCATCAGCTGGTTGAGGCTGCCGAGGAGTTCGTCGACCTCGACGGGGGTGACGGTGCGCTCGGGCGGGATCCGGGCGTCGCCGCCCAGTTCCGGCCCGCCGAGGTACACCGGGGTGAGCTGCACGTACCGGTCGGCGACCAGGCTCGGGGTGATCACGACGGCGCCGACGTCGGCGGGCAGTTTGACGTCCGGCCGCACCGACATGGTCACCTCGACGTTCGTGGCCTTCGGCTCGACCTTGGTCACCGAGCCGATCGGGACCCCGAGCACGCGGACCTCGGTGTTCGGGTACACCCCGACGGTCGCGGTGAAATACCCGGTCAGGACGCGGTCGGCCTGCTTGGTCACCAGCGGCCAGGCCGCCGTCACGAGCAGTCCCGCGACGACGGCGAGCGCGAGCCGCCGTATCCAGGCCCGCCGCCGTGCGGTGGCCCCGAGATCGGACAGCGTGAAGTGGCGCCCCATCAGCGTCCCCCGTTCCTCGACGGCATGCAGCTGCCCGGCGTGCCGCCGGTCGGGACGAGCCCGCAGATGTAGGTGTCGATCCAGCGGCCGTTGCCGACGGCGTTGCCGAGCAGCCGGTAGAAGGGCCCGGCCAGCCGCAGGCTCTCGTTGAGCTTGTCCTGGTTGCGCTGCAGCACGGTGGCGACGCGATCGAGCTGGTCGAGCGCGGGGCCGAGCGTCTTCTGGTTGTCCGCGACGAGTCCCTTGAGCTGCACCGACAGGTTCTTCACGCCGCTGAACAGCTTCGCGATGGCGTCCTTGCGCGCGTTCAGCTCGGTGAGGAGGGTGTTGCCGTCGCGGATCAGCGCCTCGATCTGCTGCGACCGGTCACCGAGCGTCTGGGACACCTTGTTCGTGTTCTGGAAGAGCTTCACCAGTTCCTCGTCGCGTGAGGCGAGCGTCTTGGACAGCGCGGTGATGCCGTCGAAGGCGGTCCGGACGTCCTGGGGTGTGGAGGCACCGAGCGTTTCGGACATCGTTCCGAACGCCTTCGCCAGCTGATCGGTGTCGATCGCCCCCACCGTGTTCGCGAGGTCGTTGAACACCGCGGTGACGTCGTAGGGCGAGCTCGTGCGTTCCACCGGGATCGGCTGGTCCGGATCCAGTTCGGCGTTGCCGACCGGGTCGATGACCAGGTTCTTCTGCCCCAGCAGGGTCTTGATCTTGATCGCGGCGGTGGTGCGGTTGCCGATCCAGGTGTCCTTGACCCGGAACAGGACCTTGACGCGGGCGCCGTCCAGCAGGACGTCGGAGACCTCGCCGACCTTCACCCCGGCGACCCGGACCTCGTCGTTGCGTTTCAGCCCGGCGGCCTCGGTGAACTCCGCCGCGTAGGTGGTCCCGCCGCCGACCAGCGGGAGATCGTCGGAGAAGAACACCGCCGAGCCGGCCGCCGCCATCAGCACGGCCGTGATGGTGCCCACCACGATCGGGTTGCGGCTGCGGAAGGGTTTGATCCTGGGCGCTTTCACCGGCACCGTCCCTGGGTCAGCGGGATGCCGACCGGCGGCCCGCCCGGAGCGGGCGGCGCGTCGGATTTGACCGAGCACAGGTAGAAGTTGAACCAGGAACCGTAGGAGACCATCGCGCCCATACGGTCCAGCTTCTTGGGGAGGTTCGTGAGGAACTGTTCGAACACCGGGGTGTTGTCGGCGAGGTTCTTCGACAGGTCGCCGAGGGTGTTGATGCTCGCCTTCAACGGCGCGCGGCCGTCCTGGAGCAGGTCCGCGGTGGACGTGGTGAGCTCGCCGAGCCCGCCGATCGCCTGCCCGATGGGCTTCGCGTCGCCGGCGAGCCCGGAGACCAGCTGCGCGGTGACATCGACGAGCTTGTCGAACTGGTCGCCCTGGGAGTTCAGCGTGTCGAGCACCGTGTTGAGGTTCCCGACCACCTGGCCGATCACCTCGTCCTTGCCCGCCAAGGTGTTCGTGAGCGACGCGGTGTGCTCCAGCAAGCTGTCGATGGTGCTCCCCTCCCCTTGCAGCACCTGGACGATCTCGAACGACAGCTGGTTGACGTCGTTCGGCGACAGCGCCTGGAACAGCGGTTTGAACCCGTTGAACAAGGCGGTGAGATCCAGTGCCGGAGTCGTGCGCTCCGGCGGGATCAGCGCACCCTCGGTCAGGGCCGCCGGGCCGTCGGGACCGGGGTCGATGGAGAGGTACCGCTGGCCGACGAGGTTGCGGTACCTGATGGTGACCGTGGCCCCGGAAGTGAGACGGCGCTTGTTCTCGATCGAGAACCGCACGTCCGCCAGGCGCCGCTCGACCACGCCGATGGAGTCCACCTGGCCGATCCGGACACCGGACATCCGGACCTCGTCCCCGGGGTTGACCGAGGTCGCGTCGGTGAATCTGGCGGTGTAGCCGACCGTCGTGCCCACCCCGGAGTTGGCGATGGTGATCGCGAGGATCCCGGTCGCCACCGCGGTGATCACGAAGAAGATCAGGCCCTTGATCGCCGGGCCCAGCACACTCCTCATCGGACGGTCACCTCCGTTCCGCGCAAGGCCGGGCCCACGAGCACGCTGCTCCAGTCCGGGACCTCGGCCGGTTTCATCCCGAGCGACGGCGCCAGCAGTTCGGCGACCAGCCCTCGCTCCCCCTTCGAATTGGCCGGGCCGAGGTCCCCATCGGCGGCGAAGGAGACCGCCGCCGAAGTGTTACCCCCGCCGTAGCACCGCGGACCGCCTTTCTGGTCGAACCGCGGGTCGTCCCGGCCCGGCACGTACTTGTCGCGCGGGTCGTGGACGGACAACGTCACGTGCAGCCCCGGCTCGCCGGTGCCCTTGCCCAAAGCCTTCTCCATCACCGGCTTGAGCCGGTTCACCGCGTCGAACAGGCACGGGAACTCGGGCGAATAGCGCGAAAGCAGTTCCAGCGTCGGCCTGCTCTTCACGCTTACGCCGATGATGTTGTCCTTGTTCTGCACCAGGAACTTGTTCAGATCACCGCTCGCGGTGGTGACGCCGGCGTACAGCTTGTCGAGGTCCGCGCGAGTGTCCACAATGGTCTTCGCCGTCGTGGAGAGATCCGAGAGGGCCTTGAGGATGTCCGGTGCCGCGCCGGTGTAGAGATCGGCCACGTCGGCGAGACCGCTGATGTCCGCCTTGAACTGCGGCATCAGCGGATTCACCTGGCCGAGGAGGTCGTTGAGCTGAACGATGCTGTCCCCCAGGGATTTCCCGCGATTGTCGAGCGCGAGCGAGATCGCGCCGAGCGAACTGTTGAGCTTCTGCGGCTGCACCGCCCGCAGCAGGGGCAGCAGATCGCCGAGGACGCGTTCCAGTTCGATCGCGTTGGCCGACCGGTCCTGGCCGATGACGTCACCGTCCCGAAGCGAGCCGCCGGCGGGCCGGTCGGGGAGCACGAGGTTGACGTAGCGCTCGCCGAACACGGTCTTCGGCAGGAGCCGGGCCGAGACGTTGCGCGGCAGCTGATCGATCTTCGCCGGGTCGATCGCGAGGTCGATCTCCGCGCCGTCCGCGCTGCCCCGGACCGCCCGGACCTCGCCGAACGGGACGCCTCGGACCTTGACCTCGGCGGGCGGGGCCAGTTGGTTGCCGACCCGGTCGGCCTTGAGCGTGACCAGTTCCGCGCGGTCGAAGTCCTTGTTGAAGATGGCGACGGCGACCCAGCCGAGCAGCACCAGGATGACGAGGAAGATCACCCCGGCGGCCTGCGTCCGCGCCCGCGCGGTCATCCGGAGACCTTCACCGTCGTGGTGGCGCCCCAGATCGCCAGGCTGAGGAACAGATCGAGCACGCTGATCAGCACGATCGACGTCCGCACGGCGCGGCCGACCGCGACCCCGACGCCCGCCGGGCCGCCTGCCGCGCGGTAGCCGTAGAAGCAGTGCGTGAGGATGACGCCGACGCTGAACACGAGCACCTTGCCGAACGACCACAGAACGTCTTCCGGAGGCAAGAACAGCGAGAAGTAGTGGTCGTAGGTTCCGCCGGACTGCCCGAAGAAGACGACCGTGGTCACCCGCGAACCGAGGTAGGAGATCAGCAGGCCGATCACGTAGAGCGGGATGATCGCGATGAACCCGGCCACGATCCGGGTGGTGACGAGGTACGGCATGCTGCGCACGGCCATCACTTCGAGCGCGTCGATCTCCTCGGAGATCCGCATGGCACCCAGCTGCGCGGTGAAGCCGGCGCCGACCGTCGCGGACAACGCGAGCCCCGCCGAGAGCGGCGCGATCTCCCGGGTGTTGAAGTACGCGGTGAGGAAACCGGTCATCGCGGAGATGTTGATCTGGTTCAGCGCGCTGAAACCCTGCAACCCCACCGTGATCCCGGTGAACACGCACAGGCCGACCATCACGCCGACGGTGCCGCCGATCACCGCGAGCGCCCCGCTGCCGAAGGTCACCTCGGCGAGCAGGCGCACCACTTCGCGGAAGTAGCGGGTGACGGTCATCGGGATCGCCGCGAGCGCGCGGACGTAGAACAGCAACTGGTCGCCCAGCTCGAAAAGACTGTTGCCGGGGCGTTTGAACGCCTCGCGGGCCCGTTCGGGGACGCTGGTCACGGGATCAGGTTCCCTTCGCGGGGACGAGCTGCAGATACAGCGCGGTCAGGATCGTGTTGACGAAGAACAGGAGCAGGAACGTGATCACCACCGACTGGTTGACGACGTCGCCGACGCCTTTGGGGCCACCTCTGGGGTTCAGGCCGCGGTAGGCCGCGACGACACCGGCGAGGAAACCGAAGATGAACGCCTTGATCGAGCTGACGACGAGGTCGGGCAGCTGGGCCAGGGCGTTGAAGCTCGCGAGGTACGCGCCCGGCGTGCCGCCCTGCACGATGACGTTGAAGAAGTAGCCGCCCAGCACGCCGACGACGCTGACCAAACCGTTGAGCAGTAACGAAACCCCGATGGCGGCCTGCACCCGGGGGACGATCAGCCGGTGGATCGGCGAGACGCCGAGTACCTCCATCGCGTCGATCTCCTCGCGGATGGAGCGGGCGCCGAGGTCCGCGCAGATCGCCGAACCGCCCGCGCCCGCGATGATCAGCGTCGTCACGATCGGGCTGGCCTGCTGCACGACCGCCAGGACGCTCGCGGCGCCGTTGAACTGCTGCGCGCCGATCTGGCTCGTGAGCGAACCGAGTTGCAGCGAGATGACCGCGCCGAACGGGATCGACACGAGGATCGCCGGCGTGATCGAAACGCTGGCGATGAACCAGAACTGCTGGACGAACTCCCGGACCTGCACCGGACGGCGGAACATCGCGAGGATGACGTCGAGCCCCATGGCGCACATGCGGCCGAATTCGCGCAGCCCCGCGGCGGCCTTCTCCGGCGCGCGGGCGAGCAGGGCGACGGGATTGGTCATCGTCAGGCTCCGCATCCGTTGGGGGGCGGGCCCGAGCCGACGCACCGCAGCTTGAGGTTGGTGACCAAGGTGTTGCCAGGGCCGGAAACCAGGCCCGTGAGCAGCGGGCTCAGGTCCTCACGGACACCGCATCCGGTGAAGCCCGGTGTCGAGAAGGTGCTGGTCGCCTTGACCGACGGGGCGGGGAATCCGAGCGGCATCAACGCTTTGATGTTCACCGCGACCGACTGCGCCGTCCGGCAGTTCGGGCCGACGTCGAGGACCTTGCCGTCCACTTTGACGTTCGAGAGCTTGATGAACACCTTGTTGGTGACGTCGGAATCGCCGCACAGGTTGGTGCCGACGGCCTTGCAGTTGGTGGTGGCGCCGGTCTTCACCTCGACCGTCCCGGTGGCGTCGCCGTCCGGGATCAGCTCGACCGTGCCGGTGGCGGGCATGAACCGGAAGGACACGAAGTAGCTCGACGTCGACGGGATGACGAGCTTGCCGGTGATCGGCACCTTGCCCGACAGGCCGAGGAGCGAGCCGCCGAACCGGCCCTGCGGGAACGTGATGTCCGAGCCGAGTTTGGCGACATGGCTCGTCGTGGCCTGCTTCTCGTCGCCGACGTAGAAACCGAACGGCAGACCGGCCGCGGCGGCTGCCACCGGTTCGGCTTCGGCCTGCTGTGTGGAGGCGGTCATGGGCGCGGGCTCGGCGGAGGCGGAAGCCAAGGAAAGCGCCCCCAGCCCCAGCACCGCCGGGAGCAGGAAGGCGCGCGGAACGCGCCCGGTCATCACTGACATTCGGGCTTCCTCACTTCGACTTCTCCGGCCGAACGGCCAACTCGTGAGCACGCTACTTGCGGACGTACCGAGAGACAAGTAACTCGGGAATGGAGGATCTGCGACGCGGAAATGTTGTTATGGACGTAACTGTTTCGCGTTGTGTCTCGTGAGTGGTAATGACGATTCCAACCGTCATTACCACTCACGAGACTTGCGCTACTTCAGACTGGGACTACTTTTTGGTGAGGTTGATCTCCAGGCTGTTCCCGTCCCCGGAGGCCATCGCGCTGATCAACGGCGTCAGCAGGCCACAGCCGCGGAACTGCGGCAGCCTGTATTCGGCCGTCAGCTTGCCACCCTTCAACGGGTTGAAGCCGTGCGACGAAACCAGCGGGATATCGGCGGGCTGAGCCGTCTTGCACGTCGAACTCGCCACGATCGGGAAGCCGAACAGCCGCACCGCGAGAAGCTTGACGTCGGCCTTCGTGTCGGCCTTCACCGCACCGGCGTTGACGGTGCCCGTCACGTCGCCGACCTGGTTGATCTTCACCGTCGCCGAGGCCGGGAAGAAGCCCAGGAAGCGGAACTGCACGTTCGACGGCGGCAGCGAGAGCCGGCCGGTGAACTTGCCCGACTGCGCGTTCAGCTTCGCGGTGAACTCACCAGGGCCGAGCGGGAGCCTCGCGTTCAGCCCCGCGATGGTGGTCTTGCCCTTGACCCCGTAGGTGATCTGGGTGTCGCCCGGCGGCTGCGTCGTCGTGGTGGTCGGCGCGGTCGTCGGAGTCGTCGGCTGGGTCGTCGGCGTCGGCTCCGTGGTGGGAGTCGGCTGGGTCGTCGGCGTCGGAGACGGCTCGGTCGTGGGAGTCGGTTCCGTGGTCGGCGTCGGCTGAGTCGTGGGGGTCGGCTCAGTGGTCGGCGTCGGCTGCGTTGTCGGCGTCGGCTCCGTGGTCGGAGTCGGTTGGGTGGTCGGAGTGGGCTCGGTCGTCGGCGTCGGCTCCGTGGTCGGAGTGGGCTCCGTGGTGGGAGTCGGTTCCGTCGTCGGGGTCGGCTGAGTCGTCGGCGTCGGCTCGGTGGTCGGAGTCGGCTGAGTCGTCGGAGTGGGCTCAGTCGTCGGGGTCGGCTCCGTCGTGGGAGTCGGCTCCGTGGTCGGCGTCGTGGGGGTCGTGGGCGTCGTCGTCGGGGTGGTCGGCGTCGTCGTGCCACCGCCGGCGGGCTTGACCTCGAACGTCCCCAGCTGCTGGTTCTGTCCCGGCTGGACGACGCAGTCCGAAGTGAACGTGCCGAGGTCGGTCGGCTGGCCCTGCGCGTTCTTCGGCGTCATGGTGGTGCTGAAGTTCCCGACAGTCACCGAAGCGGTGCCCGGGCTGGGGAACGTGACCGCAGGCGCCTTGCCGCTCGTCTTGACGTGGAACTCGCCCGACTCCGGCACCGGCGTGACCGGGATGGCCAGCGGCAGACCGAGGTTCAGCGTCTTGTCGACCGGGTACTTCAGCACCGCGCCCGCCTTGGCGCTGCCCTCGACGGTGGTGGCGCCGACGAGCGAAAGCCCCGAGGTCGCGTCGGCCGGGACGGTGACGTCGACGTCGAACGTGATCGGGGTGGAGGTCTTCCCGGCGACGGCGTCGTCCGGCAGGACGGTGTCGATCTTCACGACCAGGGTCTGGTCGCCGATCAGCGGGAACGGACAGGTGTACTTCAGCGTCAGCGACGCGGGTGCCGCTTCGCTCAAGCCCGCGCCGACGACGCCCAGGGTGGCCGCGACGGCGGCCACCGTCGCGGCGGCCAAGGCTTGCACGGATCTTTTCGACTTCAGTTTCTTCAGTGGGAACTTCACAACGGTCACTCCCGGGGAATCGGAGAAATTGCGTGACACGGCTGAAACAGCGCGGACACAGAAGCGGTAAATTACCTGCGCCCCTCCACACCGGCAAGGACACCGAATCCGTTTGTCATGCCGGTGGGATCGGGTGACTGATTAACTGGCACGAACGCTCCGCGCGAAATCGCTTTTGTCACCCTCGTCGACAACAGCGGGCGCGAAACTGTCACGCGCGTCCGGAGTCCGCGTGTGTTCATTGCGGTCGTGCCGAAAGTCCCGCTACGTTCGGCGAATGGAGCAGGCTGCCATCGAGGTGACCGGCCTCGCCAAGCACTACGGTGACGTGACGGCACTCGCCGGCGTCAGTCTTCGTGTCGGCCGCGGCACCGTGCTCGCGGTGCTGGGACACAACGGCGCGGGCAAGACGACGCTGATCGACATCCTCAGCACCCGCGTCAAACCAAGCGGCGGTAGCGCCAAGGTCTGCGGTTTCGACGTCGTCCGGGCCGGGCATCACGTCCGGCGGCGGATCGGGGTCACCGGCCAGTTCGCGGCGGTGGACGACGCGCTCTCCGGCCGTGGCAACCTCGAACTCGTCGCCCGGTTGCTGGGCGCCAACCGGGGCCAGGCCAGGGCCCGCGCGGCCGAACTGCTCGCCATGTTCGGGCTCGACGACGCGGCGGACAGGCCCGCGCGCACGTACTCCGGCGGGATGCGTCGGCGGCTCGATCTCGCCGCTGGGCTCGTCGGCTCCCCCGACGTCCTGTTCCTCGACGAACCGACGACCGGCCTCGACCCGCTGAGCCGCGCAGGCCTTTGGGACGGCGTCGAACGGCTCGCCGCGCGCGGCACCACCGTCGTGCTCACCACGCAGTACCTCGAGGAGGCGGACAGGCTGGCGGATCACGTCATCGTGCTGGGGCTGGGGCACGTCACGGTTTCCGGACGGCCGTCGGAACTGAAGGCCCGGCTCGGGGAACGGACCGCGACCCTGACCTTCGGCACCGACCTCGCCGCCCGCCGCGCACTGGCCGCGGTGCACAGACTCGGCATGAGCTGCACGCCGTCGGCCTCCGGGCTGGTGATCGGCGTCGCGCTGTCCGGGCCCTCCGACATCACGGTGCTGGTCCGGGCGCTCGACGCGGCGGGCGCGCCGATGAAGGACCTCACCGTCGCGGAACCGACGCTCGACGACGTCTACCTTTCCCTGCACCGGAATCCGGCGGTGCGGGGATGACCGAGGCACGGCACCGCGCGCCGTCCGCCCCGGTGCTGACCGATCCGGCGACCTGGCCGTCGAGCACCTTCACCACCCAGGTCCGGGTGCTCGCCGTCCGATCGCTGAAGACGGCGTTCGGCGACCGGCGGCTGGTGTTCTTCGGGCTGCTGCAGCCGATCGTGCTGCTTCTGCTGTTCAGCCAGGTGTTCACCGGGGTCAGCACGCTGCCCGGTGTCGCGGCCTACGAGGGGTACGTGAACTTCCTCGTCCCGGCGACGCTGGTGAACATCGCGATGACCACGGCGATGAGCTCGGGCGCCGGCCTGCTCGCGGAGATCTACAGTGGATTCACCGGACGTCTCCGGTGCATGCCCATCAGCCTTTCGGCCGTCCTGGTGGCCCGCACCATCTCCGACTCCGCCCGGCTCGGCGTCCAACTGCTGGTGACCACGGTCGCCAGCGTGGTGCTGCTCGGTTTCCGGCCGACCGGTGGCGTTTTCGGGGTCACCGCGGCACTTCTGCTCACGCTCGTCGTCGGCTGGTGCCTGAGCTGGATCTTCGTCGCGATCACGACCTGGCTGCGCAAAGCCGAGACGCTGCAGATGGCGTCCTTCGTGGTCATGTTCCCGCTGATGTTCTCCTCCAGCGCGTACATGCCGCTCGAGACCATGCCGACTTGGCTGCGGGTGGTTTCGGCGCTCAACCCGCTGACCTACGCGATCGACGCGACTCGGGCTCTGGCGTTGGGACGGCCGTCGGGCTGGTCGATCCCCGTGTCGCTCGCGATCGCGGCCGTGGCGGCGCTGGCCGGCGGGTGGATCGCGGCTCGGACCTTCCGCTCACCCCGGGAGACTCCGTCACGGTGAGCGCCCAAACCCGCGAACACTCGTGATCAGACGGACGACACTCGGCCGACTCAGGTCACGGCCGTGTCGTCCATCTGATCACGCGTGTCGCCCACCCAGTCACGCGTGTCGCCCACCCAGTCACGCGTGTCGCCCACCGGGTCACACGTGGAGGTTCAGCGTGGCAGGGACTCCAGGTGGTCCGCGGCGGCCACGACTCCCCCGGCCGCCGCGAACGAGGCCCGCACCCGCGCGGCCGCCGCGGCGTAGGCGGGCTCGGTGAGCACTTCGGTGACGGTGCCGCGGATGTCCGGCGCCTTCACGCGGTCGAAGCGCAGCCGCAGCCCCGCGCCCGCCGTCTCGACCTGCCGGGCCAGCATCGACTGGTCGTCCCGGATCGGCGCGATGACCAGCGGCAGCCCGGAAGCGAGGGTCTCGCTGACGGTGTTGTGCCCGCCGTGGCAGATCACCGCCGACGCCTTCCGCACCACCTCCGCCTGCGGGATCCGTTTGGCGATCAGCACTTCGTCGCTGAGGAGTTCGCCGGTGGGGTCGACGACCAGGCCTTGGACCCCGGGCATCCCGGCGAGGGCGTCGACGCATTCGGACAGGAAGCGGCGGCCGAGGGCGGCGTTGGCGGTGCCGAGGGTGGCGAGCACGAGCGGGCGCCCGTCGAGCCTGTCCCACGAGAACCCGACCGGGGGCGCGGGAGCCAGCGCCGGGCCGACGAACCGGACCGCGCCGGCGTCGGCGATCGGCCCCGTCAGGGAAACGGTGGTGAAGGCCAGCACCAGCTCCGGCGAGAACCGCAGGTCGCCGCCGGACACCTTGTGCCGGGTACGGAGGTCCTCCTGCAGTTTGCCGACCCAGGCGGCGATCTTCGGCATGGCGGCCAGCGGATCGCCGAGTTCGGTCGACGTCGATGCCGAGGTCACCCACGGCAGGCCCCGGCGGCTCGCCACCAGGGCGCCCGCGAAGGCCTGCTGATCGGAGATCACGACGTCGGGCCGGAAGGCGGCCACCGCTTTCTCGACCCCGGGGACCATCGCGTCCGCGAGCGGGATCAGGTACTGCTCCCACAGGAACTTCAGCGCCGCGAACCCGCGCAGCCCCTCTGGGCGGCGCTCCACGGCGAACTCCAGCGCGTCCCCCGCCGGGTACACCCGGCCCGCCCGCGTAAGTTCCGACGTCGTGGGTTCCGGCCCGCACCAGGCGACGTCGTGACCGCGCCCCACCAGCTCGGCGGCCACCGCGCGCAACGGCGCCACGTGCCCGGTGAGCGGCGGGACGACCAGCAGGAACCTGCTCATCCGCGTGGCCTCCCGTGCCGGGAGATCCAGTTCAGCAGCAGCTGCCGCACCTCACGATGCTGTTCGACGAGCACCGAATGCCCCTGCCCCTCGAACACGTGCAACTCGCCGCGGGGCAGCAAGGACGTCAGCGCGTCGAGATCGTCGGCCTGATAGCCGTGACTGCCCAAAATGGACAGTACGGGGCAGTCGATCCCGGCCACCTGCTCCAGGGTCAGCAACGGACCGAGCGGGACCTCCTCGGCCATCGACGTCGCCATGATCCGCTCGGCAGCCATTCTCGCGAGCCGCCGGTGATGGGCGCTGTAGTTGGCCTCGATCCACTCGTAGCTCTCCTCGACCTTCAAGAAGCGCACGGTGTGTTCGAGGATCTGCGCCATCTTGCCCGCCCACAGTTCGGTCGCGGGCTCCGACTCGATGCACACGATGCTGCGCACCCGCTCCGGTTTCGCCACCGCGTAGCTGTACGCGAGGGTCCCGCCGAAACTGTTGCCCACCAAGTGAACGGGCCGGTCGAGGTCGAGCTGGTCCAGCAGGTCGTCGAGGTCGGCGACGAAGTCCGCGATCGTGTACCCGCGCTCGGGGCGTTCGGTCTTGCCGTGCCCGCGCAGGTCGTAGCTGATCACGTCCACCCCGGCGGCGGCGACCGGCGGGGCCAGCGTGAGGTAGAAACTCGCCAGGCTGTCGGTGCCCATCCCGTGCAGGAACACCACGGTCTCCGTGCCCCCGCCGGGCACGAGCTGCACGTTCGTGCGCAGCCCGTTGACGGTCATCGTCGGCACCGCCTCAGCCCCGTTCGCCGATGCGGGCGGCCACGTAGTCCGCGATGTCGCCGACCCGGAGCCCGATCACGTCGTCGAGATCCTTCTCCGCCAGGAACTCCGCGAGGTTGACGTCCGCGCCGAAGAACTCGGCGAGAATGCTCGCGAAGGTCACCAGGTCGATGCTCTCCAGCCCGAGATCCTCGTGGAAGGTGGTCTGCGGGGTGATCTCGATGCCGAGGACATCGACGTCCCCGACCAGTTCTCTCAGCAATTCGGCCACCGTCCCGAAGACCGACGCCGGGCTCTGCTGTTCGATCGTCATGCTCTGCTCCTGTTCCTACCCGCGATTCCAGGCCACCACGTACCCGGCGATGCCCGCGAACTCCACCCCGGCGCCGATCTCTTCGCCCAGCCCCGCCGACTCCCCTTCGGCACGGACCGCGATCCGGGGCGGTACCGCGGTCTCGTCCCGGACGAGGGCGACCGCGACCTCTCCGGCCGTCGCGACGGCGACCGCCAGCGGCGGCACCGTCCGGCCGTGGAGTCCGGTCACCCTGGTGCCGTCGGCGCTCACGCGGAGCTCCGCCGGGTAAATCCCTTCGACGCCGTCCTCGGCGAGCCGCGCGCGGACCGCGTCCTTGATCGCGATCCGTTCCAGCAGCCACCCGCGCTGCCGCCGGGGCGGGCACGCGGCGAACTCGGCGCGTTCCTCCGAACCGAGGTAGACACCGGCGTAGATGTCCCGCGCGGCAGGGCTCGGCCACCGGTCGGTGACCACCGTCCAGCCACTGGGGTGATCCTCGGCAAGCCGGTGGCCGTCCGGGAAGGCGTAGACCCGGTGGGCGGGCCGGTCACACGGGAACCGGATGTCCCGCCACTGTTCGATCCGGGCCAGCACGGTGCCGTCCCGCACCAGTTCGGCGTCCATCTCCAGCACGTCCGGCCGCGGCAGCCGGACCCGCACCACGCACCGGAGCGCGGTCCCCGGCGCCGGTTCCGGGCCGTACCAGGTGATCCGGCCCATCGAGGTGGGGAACGCCAGCAGCGCGTCCGCCTTGGTGGCCATCAGCCAGCAGCCCAGCAACTGGCCGACGTTGTCCAGCAGCGCGCCGGGCGCCGACGGCACGACGAGGTCGCCGCGGATATGCCGTTCGCCGAGCCCGATGAGCCTGGCGAGCCCTTGGTAGGCGGGACCGTGGAACATCTCACGGCGTGAGTAGATCTCGGCGGCGCTCAACGGCGGCGCGGTTTCCGGCCCCGGCGACGGAGACGGCCGGGGAGCCGTGGGATAGCGCTGTGCCAGGTGGACGTCCATACTGGCGTGCGGTCCGATTTGGACACTGATCCGGTCACCCTCGCGGGTCATCGAAAGCGGCACGCGCGCCGCCGGGGCGGCGATCAGCCACCGGGAGAACGCCGCGTTGCTCACCCCGGTCGCGATCGTGCCCGGCCAGGCCCGTTCCGCCGCCCGGCAGGCCAGGTCGACCAGGGTCGTCGCGGGGACGGTGGGACGGAAGTCCGCCTCGTCCGGCCAGCCATCGCGCTGCCGGAAGAACCGGTGATCCACCAGATAGGGCATCGTGGCGAGTGAGACGTCCACAGTGGACGCTGTGGGCTTCTCGGTGCGCCGAGCCGCCGCGTCGGCCACGCTCGCCGCCGCCTGCCGGGTCTCGGCGAGCAGCGCGGTGAACTCCGCGACGATCGCGTCCGGCACCCCGTCCGCCAGTTCGGGAACCGCGGCGGCGCCGTCGAACATGCCCTTGACGTCGCCGTCGACCGAGAGCAACGTGCCCGCCGTGTCGATCCGGGTCCGGCGCGGCTCCAGCGCGTCGAACGCGGGCCGTCCGCCCTCCACCCAGACGGCGGTGGCCACCCGGCGCAGCTGGGCGAGGCCGGGCCTCGTGCCGGAGGACGCCGGGATGACCAGATGCGGCCGGTCCCCCAGCGTGTCCGCCACGAACGAACCGACCTGACCGGCGCCCGCCTGCACGAAGACGCGGGCGCCGTCGGCGTAGAGCGCGTCGACGAGTTCCCGGAACCGGACCTTGCGCACCAGGTGGGCCAGATACAGCTCGCGGACCTCCACCGGATCCGCGGGATACGGCCGCGCCGTGGTCGCCGACCAGACCGGGATCCGCGGCGCCTTCAGGTCCAGTTCCGCCGCGAGCCGCGTGAACGGGCCGAGCCGCGAGCGCATCAGCGGGGTGTGGAACCCGGATCGGAACGGCAGTGTCCTGGCGACGACACCGTGCTGCGTGCACAGCTTGGCGAGCCGGGCCGCGGCCGCCGGGTCGCCGCACACGATCGTCTGCCGCGGCGCGTTCTCGTGGGAGATCATCAGTTCCGGTTCGGCGGCGAGCAGCACCTCCGCCCGCTCGGCGGAGCAGCCGAGCACCAGGAATTCGGCGTCCGGCAAGGTGAATCCCTGCGGCCAGTACCGGTCCAGCATGTCCTCCGTGGACTGGCCAGGATACATCCCGGCCGCCTGCATCGCGGTCCACTCGCCGACGCTGTGCCCGGCGAGCAGATCCGGCGTGATGGCGAGCCGCCGCAGCGCGGTGTCGAGCAGCAAACCGACCTGGGACACGCTCGACGCACGCGAAAGCACGCTCGTCGTCGACCACGCTGGCCGTTCGAGGCCGAAATGCCGGGCGACGTCGGCGCACCGCGGTTCCGCGTCGGCCTCCAGCCCCGGGTAGATGAACGCGGTCTTCGACCCACCCTGCGCCAGCAGAGGCGCCGTCCCGCACCAGATGTCGTTGGGCCCATGCCAGGGCTTTCCCTCGGCCGTGACCTTGGCGAGCACGCGCCGCGCGACTTCCAGCCGCTTCCCGGTCGGCCCGACGATGCCGATCCGGTACGGTCCGTGTCCTCCGGACTCCGGGTCCGGATGGTCGAGCAAGACGCGTAGTTCGTCCGGAGTGGACGCCGCGAGCCGCAGGATCCGCTCGGGCTCCCCGGTCACCTTGGCCCGGCGCGGCCGTGCGGGCGCCGGGTCGGCTTCCTCCAGCACCACGTGCGCGTTGACGCCGCCGAAACCGAACGCGTTGACCGCGGCCCGGCGCGGCACGTCGCCCGCCGCCCACGGCTCGGCGTGGCTCAAGGTCCGGAACCGGGTCTTGTCCAGCAGGGGGTTCGGATCGGCGCAGTTCAGGGCGGGCGGCAGGACGGCGTGGTGCAGCGCGAGCGCCGCCTTGACCAGCCCGGCGGCCCCGGCTGTCGGCATGGTGTGCCCGATCATCGCCTTGACCGCGCCGATCGCGGCGCGGGGTCCGTCCGGCGGGCCGAACACCTCGGCGAGGGTGGCCAATTCCGCCGCGTCCCCGGCCGGGGTCGCGGTCCCGTGCGCCTCCAGCAGGCCGAGCGCGCCGGGTGCGGTGGGATCGAGGCCCGCCGACGCCCAAGCGCGGCGCAGCGCCAGGGTCTGGCCCGCCACGGCCGGGCTGAGCAGACTCGCGCCTTTGCCGTCGCTCGACGTCCCGGACCCGCGCAGCACCGCGTAGACCCGGTCGCCGTCGCGGCGCGCGTCGTAGAACCGTTTCAGTACGACGATCGCGGTGCCCTCCCCGATCAGCAGACCGTCCGCGTCCCGAGAGAACGGGCTGATCCGCTGGCTCGGCGACAGGGCGCCGAGCTGGGTGAACATCGACCAGAGCGTGTCGTCGTGGCAGTGGTGCACGCCGCCGGCCAGCACGACGTCGCAGCGGCGACGGGCGAGTTCGCCGATCGCCTGGTCCACCGCGAGCAGCGAGGACGCGCAGGCGGCGTCCACGGTGTACGCGGGGCCACCGAGGTCAAGGCGGTTGGCCACGCGCGACGCGGCGAGGTTCGGCACCAGCCCGATGGCGGTGTCGGGCCGGAACTCGCCGAGCGGTTCGAGCAACGCGTCCCGGAGCCTGTCGAGCATCTCCGGACGCGCCGACGGGAGGAGTTCCCGGATGGCGCCGGTGATCTGGCGGACCGAGCGGACGCGCTGGTCGAACCGCTGGAGTCCGGGCGAGAGGTAGCCGCCCCTGCCGAGGATCACGCCCACGCGTTCGAGGTCGCCCAGCCGTCGCAGGCCACCGGCGTCGTCGACGGCGGAGGCGGCCACGGACAGCGCGACCAGCTGATCCGGCTCCATCCCGGCGATGGTGCTCGGGGCGATGCCGAGCGCGGTCGCGTCGAAGTCCAGGCTGTCGGCGACGAACCCGCCGCGCCGCCCGTAGGTGCGGTCGGGCGTCCGGCCGTCACCGTCGTGGAAACTCGGATCCCAGCGGTGCGGCGGGATCTCGGTGATCGCGTCGGTACCGGAGACGATGTTCTGCCAATACTCGTCCACAGTGGACGCGCCGGGCAGGAACACTCCCATGCCGACGATGGCTACCTGCTCCTGATTCACCACAGCGAGGCCGTGTACAGCACCGAGCGGACGTCGGCCGGACCGTAGGCCAGCTCACGCAGGAGCGCGGCGGTACCTTCGTCCGGATCGATCAGCGCGACCTCGCGGCGTTCGTACTCGCGCGCCAGTTCCGGCGACACCATGCCGGCGTGGTCGTCCGAGGGCGCCCACGGTCCCCAATGGACGGTCAGCGCCCGGCAGCCGGTGCGGTCGGCCCACTGCTCGCCGAGGGTTTCCAGCGCGTCGTTCGCCGCCGCGTAGTCGGTCTGACCGCGGTTGCCGAGTACGGCGGCGATGCTGCCGAAGAAGGTCACGAACCCCGGCCGCACACCGAAGTGCTCCAGGGCGTCGAGCAACGCCCGCGCACCGTCCACTTTGGTCCCATACACCAGACGGAACGAGTTCTCGTCCTTGTCCGCCATGAGTTTGTCGTCGATCACCCCGGCCGCGTGGACGACGCCGTCGATCCGGCCGTAGCGGGTGTGCAGGTCCTTGACCAGCTGCCGGACGGCGGCGCCGTCGCGCACGTCGAGCGACCGGTACGCCGCGGTACCACCGGCCGCGCCGATCTGGTCGAGTGTCCTGGCGATCTCGCGCTGGGCCAGCACGGTGCGCACCCGGCGTTCGATGTCCACCAGCGAGCCGCCCCGCGCGGCCAGGACCGAACGCATCCCCGGCGCGTCGCCGGGAAGGTCCTCGTCGCCGGGTTCGGCGGGCCACGGGGTGCGCCCGGCCAGTTCGATCCGGCATCCGCTCGCCGCCAGCGCGACCGCCGCCCGCGCGGTGATCCCGCGAGCACCGCCGATCAGCAGCAGCACCGAATCCGCGTCGAGACCGAGCGCCTTGACCTCACCTCCGCCGGGGCCGGCGCCCGCGTAGGCGATCGAGCCGAGAGAGCCCGCGGACGGCTCGAAAGCCGCGCGACCGGCGGTGTCGTACCGCACGGCGGCGGGCCCGTCGGCGATCACTTCCTCCAGTACTATCCGCGCGAGGTCCACTGTGGACTCCAGTTCGACCAGCCTGGTCGGTTCGCTCCGTTCCCGCGCCGCGGCGCGGACGAGACCGCGCAGCCCGGCGACGTGCCCGGAGCCCGGCTTCGCCACCACGACCACCGCGCCCTTGGCAGCCTTGATGAGGGCGAACACCTGAGCCGCGACCGGTTCTTCGGCGTCCGACAACGGATTCAGCACGAGGACGATGTCGGCGTCGTCCCGTTCCCCCGGGACGGCGCCCGCCTCGGTGAACACCGCGCGGACCGACTCGGCCAGCTCCTCCTGGCCGGGTTCGAAGCTCACCGCGACCGTTTTGCCGCCCACCCTGGCGAGGTCGGGCGTTCCGAGCGGCGCGGGCACCCGGCCGATCAGGTAGCGGCCGGGCGCGGTCCCCACCGCCACCTCGGCGGGAGCCGGTGTCACGGCGACCGGAGCCGCCGGTTCGAGCCACTTCCGCAGCCGGGCGGCCAGCGCGCTCGCCGTCCGGTCCCGGCTGAGCTGATCCTGGGCGTCGTCGTGCACCCGCCCGGAAAGCCCGAGCTTCGCGAGCAGCGAGCCCGCGATCTCGGTGCGCTTGATCGAGTCGATGGAAAGATCCGCTTCGAGGTCGAGATCGGCGTCGATCATCTCGGCCGGATAGCCGGTGCGTTCGCTGATCGCGCCGATCACGGTGGCCAGGACGTCCGTGACGACGGCCTCCGCGACCGGTTCCGGCTGGACGGCTGGTACGACAGGTACCTCGATCGGCGGCAACAGCGCCGGCACCACCGGGGCCTGCACCACCGGGGCCTGGGCGAGCGGCGTGGTGCCGAGGTAGCCGAGCATCACGTCCCGTTGCGCCGCCAGCAGTTCGCGGCTGGTGCGGAGGAATTCGACGACGGCCTGGTCACGACCGGGCGCGGGCTGGTTCATGGTCGTCCTCGGGATTCGTCGGGCGGGCACGAGCCCATGGGCGGGGACCTCGCCGCCGGGCGCGCGGACGGTCTGGCCGTCCACGGTCCAGGCGGGCTTCGGAAGCGGGCCGACGTGGACGCGGCCGCGGAAGAGCCGTTCGGTGCGTACCTCGACGCCGGTGAGCGCCAGGCGGGCGAGCGCCGTGAGGAACCCGCGCAGCCCGGGGCCGCCGGGGTCGCACGCGATCACGGTGTACGGCCGGTCGCCGAGGATGTCCTTGGCCAGCCGGGAAAGCACCTGTCCCGGGCCGACCTCGACGAACGTGCGCGCGCCCGCCGCGTACATGTCCTCGATCAGCTCGACGAAGCGCACCGGCGAGCCGATCTGCGCGGCGAGTTCGGCGCGCACCTTCCCCGTTTCGTACGGCCGGGCGGTGCGGTTCGACCACACCGGCGGGCCGGGTTCGCCGACCTCGGCGTTGTCGAGATCGACGGCGAACACGTCGCTCGCCCCGGCCACCAGCGGACTGTGGAAGGCGCAGGCGACGGGGATCCGCTTGGCCCCGATCCCCTGGCCCCGCAGGGCCCGGACGGCCTCCTCCACGGCGGCCGTCGGTCCGGAAAGGACGGTCTGCCCCGGCGCGTTGTGGTTGGCCGGCACGACGTCCGGCCGGTCGAGGGCGGCGGCCAGTTCCTCGCGGGACGCCTTCACCGCGGCCATCGCGCCGGGGTCTGCGCCCGCGACTTCGGCGATCGAGCGGGCCCTTGCCCGGCTGAGCGCCACCAGCGTCGGGGTGTCGAACGCGCCGGCGACTGACAGCGCGGACAGTTCGCCGTAGCTGTGCCCCGCCAGCAGATCCGGCCGGACACCGAGGTCGGCGAGCAGCCGGCACACGGCCGACTCGACGAGCCCGAGCGCGGGCTGCGCGACCCGCGTGTCCTTGAGCGCCTCGTCCTGCGCCACTCGCGTTTCCTCGGCGAAGGCGTGCGGCGGGAACGTGGTCGCGGCGACGTCGGGGGCGAGCCGCAGGACGTCGGCCAGCTCGGGGAAGTGCACGAACAACTCCGCCAGCATCCCGGTCCGCTGGCTGCCCTGACCGGGGAACAGGAACGCGACCGCACCGGCTTCGGTGTCCTTCGCGGTGAGTCCGCTCCTGCCCTCGGCCGCGCCCCGCAGTTCCGCGAGGTCACTCGCGACGACAGCGAGCCGCACCGGCTCGGGCCCACCCCGTTCGGCGGCGAGGGCCGCGATCTCCCGCAGCGGTCGGCCTTCGTTCGCCGCCAGCAGGTCACGCAGCGCGGCGCGGGCGCCGTCCACATCGGGACCGCGGAGCAGCACCAGCTCCGCGTCCCAGTCGCGCGGCCCGTGCCGCCGCCCTGGCGGGACTCCCGGTGCGGCCAGCACCGCGTGGAAGTTGGTCCCACCGAACCCGAACGCGCTCACGCCGGCGAACTCGCGTCCGCGCGGAACCGGCGTCGGCCGGGCGCCGGTGGAGAAGGTGAAGGGACTGCTCTCGGCGTCCCAGGCGGGGTTCGGCCTGCTCAGGTGCAGCGTGGGCGGCACGACCTCGTGCCACAGCGCCAGCGCCGCCTTCATCAGGCCCGCCAGCCCCGCGGCGCATTTCGTGTGCCCGATCTGACTCTTCACCGAACCCAGCGCGCACGCCCCCGGGTCGGCGCCCGCGTCGAGGAAGAACTCGGTGAGCGTGGTCAGTTCGGTGGCGTCGCCGACGACCGTGCCGGTGCCGTGCGCCTCCACCAGCGAGACGTCCGCCGGGGACACCCCCGCATCGCGGTAGGCCCGCTCCAGCGCTCGCCGCTGCCCCTCGGGGCGCGGCGCGGTGAGGCCGAGCGCCTTGCCGTCACTGGCGGCGCCGACCCCCTTGACCACGGCGTAGACCCGGTCGCCGTCGCGTTCGGCGTCGGCCCGCCGCTTGAGCACGAGACACGCGACGCCCTCGCCGAGCGCGATCCCGTCCGCCGCCGAGTCGAACGGCCGGCACCGGCCGGTCGGCGACAGGGCACCCGCGGAGGTGAACATGAGGTAGTCGTTGACGCCGTTGTGCAGGTCGACCGCGCCGCACAGGACCATCGAGCTCGTGCCCGCCCGCAGTTCCTTCACCGCGAGGTCCAGTGCCGCCAGCGAGGAGCCGCACGCGGCGTCCACCGTGTAGTTCGTGCCGCCGAGGTCGAGCCGGTTGGCGATCCGGCCGGAGATGACGTTGGCGAGCGTGCCGGGGAACGAGTCTTCGGTCAGTTCCGGCAACTGCGCGAGCAGCTCTTCCGGGACCTCTTCGAGATAGCTGGGCAGCAGCGCCCGCAGGACACCGGCGTTCGCCAGGTCTCCCCCGGCTTCGGCGCCGAAGATGACGCTGGTGCGCTCGCGGTCGAAGCCGCCATCGCCGTAGCCCGCGTCTTCCAGCGCGCGTCGCGCCGTCTGCAGCGACACGAGCTGGGCCGGGTCGATACTGCCCATCGACTTCGGCGGGATGCCGTACGCGAGCGGGTCGAAGTCCACCGGAGGCAGGAAGCCGCCCCATTTGGACGTCGACTGGTCCGCGTAGACCGCCTTGTCCCAGCGCTGATCCGGCACCTCGGTGACGGCGTCCGCGCCGCGCAGGACGTTGGACCAGAACGCCGGGAGGTCGGGCGCTCCGGGGAACACGCACGCCATGCCGACGATGGCGACCTCACCGTCCACAACGGACTCTTCGGGCAGCGTGCGAGCGGCGAGCAGTTCCGCCGCGCCGTCGGTGACTTCCCGGTGCAGGGCCGCGATGTCGGTGCGCCGCTCGCGCAGCACCGTCACCTGACCCGCCATGTACATCCCCTCGGCGAGCTGGCCGAGGGTGTCGACCTCGACGAGGGCGTCACCTTCGCGACGGATGCCCTTGCTCGCGATCCGCAGCCGTCCGGTGTTGAGCTCCTCCAGGCGCTGCCAGCTCTCCTGCGGCGGGACCCCGTCCGCGCGGAGCCCGGCCTTCAGCGCGGCGAACTCGTCGGTGTACGGACTGGGCAGGCAGCGGGTGAGATGTCCGGGCGCGGTCTCCAAGGTGACCGTGGACCCGGCGCCGAGCACCCGGTCCTGAAAGACCTCGGTGATGGCGCCGCAGGCCACGGCTTCCTCCGTGAACAGGTACGCGGTGCCCATGAGGACACCGATTCCCGTGAGCGGCTCCGCCATCGCCGAGACCATCGCGGCGGACCGGGCGTCGTGGATCCCGCCCGCGAACAGCACCTCGACGTCCTCGGCGCCGTACTCGCGCAGGACGTCCAGCTGCTGCTCCCACAGCACGAAACTCGACCGCGGGCCGATGTGCCCGCCACATTCGGCGCCCTCGAAGACGAACCGGCGGACACCGGCGTCGAGGAACTGCCGCAGGAGGATCGGTGACGGCACATGCAGGAAGGTCGCGATCCCGTCGGCCTCCAGCGCCTTGGCCTGCGCGGGTTTCCCGCCCGCGATGAGCACACAGCGCGGGCGGGCGGCCCGGACGGCCGCGAGCTGCTCGGCACGCAAGTCCTCCGGGACGAAGCCGAGGATGCCCGCACCCCAAGGCCGTTCGCCGAGCGCTTCGGCGGTGCGGCCGAGCAGTTCGGCGGTCTTGGCTCCGTTCGCGGTCGCCACCGCGACGAACGGGAAGCCGTCGTGCGCGGCGACCGCGGCGGCGAAACCGGGCTGGTCGCTCACCCGCGTCATCGGCCCCTGCACGACCGGCAGGCGAGTCCCCAACGTGCGGCACAGCCGTACGCCTTGGTCCGAGGGGTTCGCCGACCGCGGCGCGGCGAGGGAACGCACGACGGATCGGACAGCGCTTTCCGCGTCCTCGAAGCGGTTCGCGAGCAGCGCGGCGAGCCCGTCGTCGGCCCTGAGCAGTTCTTTCCGTGCCGCCTCGGGCACGTCGGCCTCGGGAAACAGGCCGAGTCCGTCGAGCACCACGCCCGCCGCGCCCCCGGCGAGCGCGGCCACCGCCGTCCGCGGCCCGACGCCTCCGTACGCCCACACCGGGACGTCCTCGCCGAACCGCTCCAGCAGCCGCTGCAACAGAACGAACGTGGTGAGGTCGGAGCCGCCCGCCTCGGCGCCCTTCGCCACCAGACCGGAGGCACCGGCGTCGAGCATCCGGACAGCCTGCTCGACGCCGGTCACCTCGGCCAGCACGGGGAGATCGTCCCTGCCCCGCCAAACTGCCCCTTCGGCCAGCAGGACGAGCCCCGCACCGCTTTCCCGCACCTCTTCGGCCCGCACGTCGAGGCCCGCCGGGATCCGGATCCCGAACGGGAATCCTCCGTCCACTATGGACCCGGTGGGCGCGAGGTCCAGGACGCCGAGGCCACCGCCCCTGGCGACGGCGGCCGCCAGCCCCGGATCCGGACGTCCGAGCGGGTTGACACCGAGTACCCGCGTGCGCGCCGTCGCATGACTCACCGGCGGACCTCCTGTCGGCTGGGCTGGTCGAACCTCGCCGGGCTCGGCGATCTTCAGCGGGATTCCCAAGAAATAACCTACTTGCCGCAGAGAGCGCAATACTCTTGCGCGAAAACTCGGAAAACAAGGGAACGCATGCTAAAGTCCGGCGCCGGAAACAAATATGTCGACACGGCCAGAGCAGGCCGCTGACCTGCATTTTTATCATACGCATTCCAGATTTCGACAAAGCGCCGCTCACCGGCGTAACAAAACAGAAGAATTGTCATCGAAAGCCGAACGAATAACCATGGAGCGCATGTGGAAGTGACAGGACGAGTCGTCGTGCTGACCGGCGCGGCACACGGTATCGGCGCCGCCATGGCCCGGCGGTTCGCCGCCGAGGGCGCCGCCGGAGTGGTGGTGTCCGACCTCGATCTCGAGGGTGCGGAGGAGGTCGTCGCCGGGATCACGGCTTCGGGCGGTGCCGCGATCGCGCGGTACGCCGACGCGTCGTCCAAAGAGGACTTGAAGATGCTCGTGGCCGAGGCGCGCGCGGAGTTCGGGCCGGTGGACCTGTTCTGCTCCAACGCCGGTGCCGCGTTCGGGACGGGCGTGCACGCCGCCGACGAACAATGGTCACGGTCGTGGTCGATCAACGTCATGCAGCATGTGCACGCCGCGCAGGTCGCGCTCCCCGAGATGTTGAGCCGGGGGAACGGATATCTGCTGATCACGGCCTCGGGAGCCGGCTTGCTGGGCACTCCCGGCGACGCGCCGTACTCGGTGACCAAACACGCGGCCGTCGGGCTCGCCGAATGGCTGGCGATCACCTACCGCTCGCGCGGGGTGCGGGTCAGCGCGCTGTGCCCGCTCGGCGTGCGGACCGCGTTGCTGGAACCGGGGATCGCCGCCGGCCATCCCGCCGCGCTCGCCATCGCGGCCCTGGCGCCCCTGCTGGAACCGGAGGACGTCGCGGACTCCGTCATCCACGGCCTGGCGTCGGAGGAGTTCCTGATCCTGCCGCACGAATCGGTGCGGGAGACCTACGCCCGCAAGGCCGCCGGTCTCGACGAATGGATCGACCGCACCATCCTCGAAACCGGCGCGCGGAAGAGGTGAGCATGGACTATCGCAGGCTCGGCGCGAGCGGGCTGTCCGTCAGCGAGATCTCCTACGGCAACTGGCTCACGCACCCCGACGGCGCGGAATGCGTCCAGGCCGCGCTCGACGCGGGCATCACGACCTTCCACACCGCCGCGGCCTGGGACGGCGGCGCCGCCGAAGAGAACCTCGCCGCGGCGCTGAGCCACGCGCGCCGCGACGATCTCGTCCTGTGCACCGGCGTGTTCTGGCCCGAAGGCCCCGGTGTCAACGACGCCGGCCTCAGCCTCAAGCACCTGACCACGTCACTGCACGGATCGCTGCGGCGCCTGCGCACCGACTACGTCGACGTCTACCAGTTGCTGCGGTTCGACTACCGCACCCCGCTGGAGGAGACGTTCCTCGCGCTGTCGGATCTGGTACGACAGGGGAAGATCCTCTACGCGGGGACCGCGGAATGGACGGCGGAGCAGTTGCTGGAGGCCCGGCCGATCGCCGACCGGCACGGCGTCCCGCTCGTCGCGAACCAGCCGCACTACTCGATGCTGTGGCGGGTCGCCGAGGCCCAGGTGATGCCGGTCTGCGAACGCGCCGGGATCGGCCAGTTCGCCTCGGTCCCCCTCGCACAGGGCGTCCTGACCGGCAAGTACCGGCCGGGCGAGATCCCGCCGGACTCGCGGGCCGCGAAGGCGGGCGACGCCCGGCCGCTGCTCCTGCCGGACCTCCTCGAACGCGTCGGGATGCTGCGCGGTGTCGCCGACGAGGCCGGGCTGACCATGGCCCAGCTGGCGCTCGCGTGGACGTTGCAGCACAACACCGTCGCGTCGGTGGTGACCGGGGCGAGCACCGCCGCCCAGGTCACCGAGAACGCGAAGGCGTCCGGAGTGGTGCTGGACCTCGACGCGCTGACGCGGATCGATCAGCTGCTGGGGAGTTTCGTGCAGACGGACCCGCGGTTGACCTGGTCGCCACCCGCGACTGGCTGACGCGCCGCTTCGGTCTCGTGAGTGGTACGGCTGGTGCGTCTGGTGCGAACGTGGCGATCCGTAAGTCCGTGAAGGCCTCCTTCCCTACCTTCAGGGTCAATGCCAGGAACTTAAGGGCTGGCGTTGATCACGGTTTGAGGGTGGTGGGCGTGGTGGCCTGAGAGGGC